>JALGSW010000050.1 GCA_029821635.1 Candidatus Zipacnadia bacterium | reverse complement strand
GGCGCGCCGCCCCCCTCGGGGGGCGCAGGGCAACAGCAACGGCAACGACTATCAACGGCTAACGACTAACGACCACAGCATCCAAGACAACCGGACATTTCTACTTTGCTGCAGCCCGGACATTTCTACTTTGCCTTTACACGGCGGCCTCTCCCCCCTCGATCCCCCCTCTCCCTGCACGCCACACACGACGTGGCGTGGGCGGGACGAGGGGGGATGAACGACGGCAACGGCGACGGGCTGGAAGCCCGTCCTACCAAACGACTACGGCGGCACGACCCGGCAGGCTGGCGCCCGTCGCACGGGCAAGCCGTCACTTGCCACTTGCCACTGCCGTTGCATGCCACTGCCCTGCCTTTGCCGCCCCCCTGCGCCTGTGATATAATCCGCCGGAGCGTGGCAGGACGGCCATTTGTCTGCCAGACAGGAGTTGCGAAGTGTACGAGCTGACCGTCGAACGCGACTTCTCCGCCGCGCATCTCATGCGCGGCCATCCCGGTGCATGCGCGCGGCTGCATGGACACAACTACCGCGTGCTGCTGAGCGTGCAGGGCAAAGAGCTCGACGAGACCGGTATGCTCGTGGACTTCGCCGAGCTGAAAGCTGTCTTCGACGGGGTGCTGGCCGAGCTGGACCATCGCAACCTCAACGAGATCCCGCCCTTCGACGAGATCAACCCAAGCAGCGAGCACCTCGCCCGATACCTCCATGGGCGCCTGACCGAAGCGCTCGCGGACCGGGTGCGCGTCAGCCATGTCACGATCTACGAGTCGGCCACCAGTTCCGTCACCTACCGCGAGGACTGAGCTGCAATGTCGAGCGTCGTGCTGCTGTCGGGAGGGCTGGACTCGCTCGTGGCCGCGTGGGCCGCACGCGAGACCCACCCGCCGCGCCTCGCACTCACCTTCGACTACTCCCAGCGCGCCGCGACCCGTGAGCTGGAGGCCTCGCTGCGCATCGCCGCCGAGATGGGCGTCGAGCACCGGCTCGTCAAGCTGCCGTGGATGGCGCGGCTGATGCCGGCCTCGCTCGGCGACCCGCGCAGCGACCTCGCGGCGGCCGATGATGCTTCCGTCTGGGTCCCCGCGCGCAACGCGGTCTTCATCGCCATCGCCGCTGCGCACGCCGAGGCGCTCGACTGCGACACGATCATCTGCGGCTTCAACGCGGAGGAGGCCGACACGTTCCCCGACAACTCCCCGGAGTTCGTGCAGCGCTCCAACGCGATGCTCGAGCTGGCCACGCGCAACCATCCGCGCGTGCACTCCCCCACGCTGGAGCTGAGCAAGCGCGAGATCGCGGCGCTGGGCCTGGAGCTTGGCGCACCGCTGCACCTCGGGTGGAGCTGCTACGGAGCCGGGCCCGAGCATTGCTGGGAATGTCCGTCGTGCCGGAGGCTGCGCGAGGCGCTCGAGCAGACCGGCCAGCTTGAGCGCTGGTCGGAACTCAGACGCCCCGGCGGCAGTTGAGTCACCTGAGGAGGCGCCCAATGCCCCGCCTGCGGTTCTTTGACGGCAATGCGATGGTCGGCTGGCGCGCAGCCCGCCACCCCGAGACGATCTGGCGGCCCGCCGACTTCGCCCGCGACTACGCCTACTACGGCATCGGCGCGGCGCTGGTGCATCACGCCTCGTCGGTGGAGTACCATCAGGACTACGGGAACCGGCTGCTGCTTGAGGAGATCGAGGGCATTCCGGGCCTCATCCCGCAGTGGGTCCTGATGCCGCATCACACGCATGAGATCGCCCCCGCCGACGAGCTGATCCCGGAGATGCTGCAGCTCGGGGTGCGGGCCGCGCGGATCCTCCCCAAGACCCACGGCTTCGCACTGAGCGAGCAGGTCGCCGGGCCGCTGCTGAGCGCCCTGCACGAGCGGCGCATCCCGCTCTTCGTGGACGTGGCCGAGCTCGGCATCGACGCCGCCGCGAGCCTGTGCGAGCGCTTCCCCGAGCTGCCCGTGATCCTCTGCGGCGTCGCCTGGGGCAGCGACCGCCAGCTCGAGCCTGCGCTGGAGCGCGTGCCCAACCTCTATATCGAGACGGCCGCGTTCCAGGGCCATCGCGCCTATGAGCGCATCGCCAAGCAGTTCGGCGCGCAGCGGCTGATCTTCGGCACCGGCCTGCCCGACCGCAGCCCCGGCGCGGCGATGATGATGTCGCTCTACGAGGACATCAGCGACGAGGAGCGCGCGATGATCGCGGGCGGCAACCTCCTCGGGCTGCTGCAGGCGGTGCAGACCGACGCGCCCTCACCGATCGAGGAGGTCCCGGCGGTTGAGCCGCCCGAGGACGACGACCCGATCGTGGCCTCGATGCGCGAGGGCAAGCCGCTGACCGACGAGTACATCTTCGACGCGCACGGGCACATCGGCCACGAGGGCTCGATGGGCATCGCGCGCATGCAGCTTCCGTGGATCGACGCCGACGGGCTCGTCGGCACGATGGACCGGCTGGGCATCGACCGCTGCATCGTCAGCACCTGGAGCGGCATCACGCACGGCGACCCGGCCAGCAATGACATCATGCTGCGCGCGATTGAGCGCCATCCGGGGCGCCTGCTGGGCTTCGGCACGGTCAATCCGCGCTACCCGGAGGTCGCGGCTGAGGAGATGCGACGCGTCTTCCGCAACGGCCTGATGGTCGGCTACAAGCCGTACCCGCCTCGCCAGCAGGTGCCGCTGACGGACGTGCGCCACCGGCCGATGCTGGAGTGGGCCGACCGCAACAGCGCGCCGGTGCTCTGCCACGGCGGGCTCTCGCCGCAGACCTCCGTCACGCCCGATCAGCTCGCGTGGCTGGCGCCGATGTACCCGAACGCCCAGTTCCTGCTCGCGCACGCGGGCAGCTCGTGGGGGCTCGCGGAGGCGCTGGTTAGTACGGGGCGCAGATGGGGTAACATCTACGCTGAGATCACCTACACGTCGATCCTCTACGGTCTGGTGGAGTATTTCGTGCGCGAACTGGGTCGCGAGCGGGTGCTCTTCGGGACGGATTGCGTCATGCGCGATGCCGCCCCGCAGCTCGGGTGGGCGGCATGGGCGCGCATACCGCTTGAGGACAAGCGCCTGGTGCTGGGCGGGAACATAGCCCGCATCACCGGTGTCTGAAGAACCAGTGACGGACGTCGCGCCCTCGGGGGCGAGCGCGGAGGCGTGGCGGCCGTGTACGGTGTGGGAGTTGTGCCCATGCCGGTGGGGGATGGGCAAGCGCTCTTGAGGAACCATTCCGGAATTGTGAGTTGGGGGCCATGTCAGAGCTGATACTTGTCGTGGAAGATGAGGCGCCCGTCCAGGAAGCGATAGTGGAGGCGCTAGAGGCGTCCGGGATGCGGGTGATCACCGCTTCGGACGGTGAGCGGGGGCTCGAGCTGCTGCGTGCGGAACGTCCCGATCTCGTGCTGCTCGACCTGATGCTACCGAAGATCGGCGGCATGGACGTTTGTGTGCTGATTCGCGAGCATTCCGAGGTGCCGATCATCATGCTCACCGGCCTCGCGGCCGAGGACGATCGCGTCGAGGGCCTCTCGCGCGGTGCCGATGACTACATCACAAAGCCCTTCCGCGTGCGGGAGCTTGCCGCGCGCTTGCGGGCCGTCCTGCGGCGCAGCCAACACTGGTCGAGTGACGACCGCGAGCTGATCGAGATCGAGGATCTGAGGATCAAGCCGGCCGCACGCGAGGTGTGGCTCGACGACCGCCGGATAGGCCTGACGCCGAAGGAGTTCGACCTGCTGGAGTACCTCGCGCGGAACGCTGGGAACGTGGTGCCCCGCGAGCAGATTCTCGACCGCGTCTGGGGCGAGGACAAGTATATCGACCCGCGGACGCTGGACGTGCACATCCGCTGGCTGCGCGAGAAACTCGAGGAGAGCCCGTCCGAGCCGCAGCGGCTGCTGACGGTGCGGGGCGAGGGCTACCGGTTGGTTGGGCCGGAGGCCGAGGAGGCCTGAGGGCGGCGGCGCAGCGCGGCGCCTGAGCGCACTACTCCCACCCCTGTGAGGGCTGTCCATGCCCGAGAAGGTGCTGATCGTCGAAGACGAGAACTCCGTCGCGCAGGCCATCGCCTACACGCTCTCCCAGGAGGGCTTCGACACCGAGATCGCCAGTGATGGCCGCCAGGCGCTCGACGCCTTCGAGGCCTCCCGCCCCGAACTCGTGATCCTCGACCTGATGCTGCCCGGCCTCAGCGGCTGGCAGCTCTTCACCGCATTCCGCAGGCAGCGCGATGTGCCGATCATCATGCTGACCGCGCGCACCGAGGAGGCGGACCGCGTCGCCGGCCTTGAGATGGGCGCGGATGACTACGTCCTGAAGCCCTTCAGCATGAGAGAGCTGGTCGCGCGCGTACGCACCGTGCTGCGCCGCTCCACCCGCACCGGCGAGGGTCCCGCGCCGGACATGCTCCAGGCGGGCGACATCGAGATGGACATGGGCAGCCACGAGGCCACGGTGCGCGGCCAGGCCGTCAGCCTGTCGCCCAAGGAATTCGACCTGCTCACGTACCTGATGCAGAACGGCGGACGGGTGCGGACGCGCGATGAGATCGTCGCCACCGTCTGGGGCGAAGAGGACTACCTCGATCAGCGCACCGTCGATGTGCACATCCGCTGGCTGCGCCAGAAGATCGAACTGGACCCGGCCATCCCTGTCCACCTGATCACCGTGCGAGGCGTTGGCTACAAGTTCGTGGAGTGACCGCATGCGCTGGATACGCGTCGTCACCGGCATCCTGCTGATCGCCGCAGTGGGCGCCGTGCTACTCGCGCTCGGAGCCTACTCCAACGCGGTCCTCACCTCTCACGCCAGCCACAGTGCGCGCGAGGCGTTGCGCACTCAGGTGCGCCTCGCCGCCGGAACCACCAACCTCCCCGCCGAATCCCCCGACGGAGCCGTGCGCAGGTTGAGCGCCGTCACGGGCGCGCGCGCAGTGCTCTTCGATGCCGTCGGTGAGCCGCTCGCCGACAGCGCCGGCCCCGTGGCCGATCCACCGGCGGAGGAGCTGTACGAGAGCTTGACCGCGGGAGCGCCGCTTGCACCGGGCGTGGTGGGGGCGGGCATCCGCCTGCGAGATGGCTCCACCCTCGTCCTGGCCGCTCCCGCCGATCATGCCCTCGACGCGCGCCGGCAGATCCGCGGGTTCCTACTGAGCGCGTTCGTGGTGCTGGCGGCGCTCGCGCTGGCCATCGCGGCCTGGGGATGGCGATCGGTCGATGAGGACCTCGAGCGTGTCACACGGGTCGCCGACCGGCTGCGCGCGGGCGATCTGACCGCGCGCGTGGGCGAGGTGCGGATCGGCCCGCTCGGCGGCCTGGTCGGGCCGGTGAATGAGGCGATCGAGCACCTCGTCAGACTGCTCACCGACGCGCGGAGCCAGAGCCACTACTACGGTGCGATCCTCGATCAGATGACCGACGCGGTCGTAGCGATCGACGGGCGCGGGCGCGTGCAGTTCATCAACCGCTCGTTCGCCCGGCTGTTCGGCGCAGAGCCCGATGACGCCGAGGGGCGGCCGCTGGAGAACGTGACGCTCAACTACGACCTCAGCACGCTGGTGACGCGCGCGGTGCAGCAGGGGACGGTGCAGCGCGCCGCCCTGCGCCTGACGCATCCGGACGATCGCCTGCTCGAGGGTGTGGCCACGCCGCTGACCGATGAGGAGGGCCGGGCCATCGGCGCGGTGGCGCTGCTGCACGACCTCACGCAGGTGCGCGAGGCGAGTCGCGTGCGACAGGACTTCGTCGCCAACGCCGGCCACGAGTTGCGCACGCCGGCGGCGGGCATCAAGGCGCTCGCCGAGGCGCTGCAGGCGGGGGCAATCCGCGACCCCGAGCACGGCCCGGAGTTCGCAAAGCAGATCGTGGACGCGGCCGACCGCCTCACGGAGATCCTCGACGACATGCTCACGCTCACACGCGTGGAGCGCGGCGCGCAGTTGCTCGAGCCGCGCATGGTGGACGCCTGCACGGCGCTGGAGGATGCGGCGAACATGGTCCGCCCGGCGGCCGGGCAGAAGGGCATCAGTGTGAGCACCGAGTGCGGGGAGGGCGAGCAGGTCTACGCCGATCAGGCGTCGCTGCAGACGCTGCTGCTGAACCTGCTCGACAACGCGGTGAAGTACACGCCACCGGGCGGGGAAGTGACCGTGCGGGGGCGGTCGGTGCCGGGTGGCTACGAACTGGCGGTGAGCGATACGGGCGTCGGGATTCCGGCGGAGCACCTGGAGCGGATCTTCGAGCGCTTCTACCGCGTGGACCGCGCGCGTGACCGGGCGACCGGTGGCACGGGGCTGGGGCTGGCGATCGTCAGGCACATCGCCCAGTCGCATGGCGGCCGCGTGCAGGTGAGCAGCCGTGAGGAGGAGGGCTCGACCTTCACGGCACTCTTCCCAGAGCCCTGAGCCGCGCAGCATCGTCCAACTTTCCCCCGTTGAACCTCTACAGCCCCCCCACATACGCAGGACCTTAACCCAAGCTTAATCTTCGCTTAACCATGCGTTAAACGCTCTTCTGTATCATGCTTCGTGAAATGCCACGGGCGCAGAAGCCCCGTTGGTGAGACTACGCTTCAGGAGGCAATGTCCATAATGAGTTCGCACAAGCTGTTGTGTGTAGTGGGGATCGTTGCTCTGTCCATAGCGTTCGCGCTGCCGGTGTTCGCGCAGTGGGACGCAGGCATGGAGGGCTACGGGCAGTTCAGGTACATGTACAGCGACAGCGCGGAAGATAGCGACTTCGACGCGCGCCGCGTGCGCGTCGGCTGGGGGGGCCAGGTCAACGAACAGGGCACGACTGCCAGGGTGCAGTTCGACATCGGCGACCTTCTCGGTAACTCCGACGGCGAAGACGTCGACCTCAAGGACGCGTGGGTGATGCACCCGTTCACCGAGAACTGGTCCACCCGTCTCGGCTTCGGCAGTGCAGAGTTCGGCCAGGATGTGCCCTACTCCAGCAGCAAGCGCCTGCCGTTCGAGCGCTCCATGGCTGCGCGGAGCTTCTTCCCCGGCGAGCGCGGTCTCGGCGCCCTGGTGACCTACGCCGGCCCGGAGAGCAGCGCTGTCCAGCTCGACCTGCAGGTCTTCGATGGCATGGATGAGTGGCACTCGATCAACGCATTCGACGACGCCACCTCGTTCCTGGCGCGGCTGCAGTACGGGTTCAACGACCAGGGCACCATCGGCGCGAGCTTCATGACCTCGGACATCGACGTCAACTTCGCGCAGGTGGCCCAGGGCTCCGGCAACTCGGGCGCCGACGCCGACGTCTGGGGCTTCCACCTGCTCTACGACTACGCCAACCTCGGCTTCCGCGGCGAGTACTTCGATGGCGACTGGGTTGACTACAAGAACAGCTTCAACGTCTATGACGCGGACGGCTGGTTCGCTGAGGTCAACTACACGCCGGAGAACTCCGTGGTGACGCCGTTCTACCGCTACGACGAGTTCGGCTACTCGCAGAACGTGGCCGTCGCTCAGAAGGGCGGCAGCGCGGCAGAGTACGTGCGCCACACCGTGGGCGTTGCGTACGAGCCCTTCGCGAACAACCGCCTGACCCTTCAGGTCGAGGATATCGACGCCATGGGCAACGAAGACACCACGGTCGGCGTCCAGTGGCAGGTCAGCTACAAGTAAGTCCCTCGCAGGACGGAAACAGCGTTCGTCCGGCGCCCTCCACAGGGCGCCGGACGACAGACCCGCGGCCAATCCCACCCGAAGTTCAGCGGAAGGAGCAAGCACACGGATGAAGACCACGAAGATCGGTCTGATCCTACTATTGCCGGCGCTGCTGTCTGCAACAGTGGCGCTGGTCGGTTGCCCGCCCGCTCCGCCGAGCAATGACACGGGCATGATCGAGCCCCCCGACGATCAGTCCGGCGGCGCGACGAGCACGATCAGTCAGATTGGCTCGACCACCGTTCTGCCGATCGCTGACGCGTGGCAGCAGGCGTTTACGGCCGCCCACCCGGACATCCAGATCAATGTCGCCGGCGGCGGCTCCGGCACCGGCATTAAGGCATTGACCGACGGCACCACGGACATCGCCAATGCATCCCGCGCGATGAAGGACGAAGAGATCGAGCAGGCCCAGGAGAAGGGCGTTGAGCCCGTCGAGCATGTCATCGCCTACGACGGCATCGCCGCGGTGGTCAACACCGGCGTCGGCGTTGACAGCCTCTCGGTCGAGCAGCTCTCCGACATCTTCTCGGGCGAGGTCACCAACTGGTCCGAGATCGGCGGGGCCGACGTTGAGATCATCGTCATCGGGCGCGACTCTGCTTCCGGCACGTATGAGAGCTGGAAGGAAATGGTCATACAGATGGATGGCGAGGACAAGGAGCGCGACTACACCCCCGAGGCGCTCAAGGAGCAGTCGAACGAGGGTGTGCGGGCCACGGTCGCCAAGACCGAGGGCGCGGTCGGCTACGTCGGCCTCGGCTACATCGACGAGAGCGTCAAGGTGATCGCCATCAGCCCGCTGGGTGGCGGCGAGGCCGTCGTCCCGACCGTTGAGAGCGTGAAGACCGGCGACTACCCCATCTCGCGCGAGCTGTACATGTACACCGCCGGCGAGCCCACCGGCGCCGTCGCCACGTACTTCGAGTGGGGCATGGGCGACGAGGGGCAGAAGCTCGTCGAAGAGGCCAGCTTCGTTCCGGTCAAGTAGCGCCCCTTCGCCACACACCTGGCCCCGCGCGATGGTTCGCGCCGGGCCAGGCTCACTCTCGCCAACCCTCGCACCAGAAGGACAGCCATGGTCAAGCGGCGTGCTACTCGAGTTGGGGAGTGGATCATCGAGCGCCTGATTCAGCTCTCAGGCATGCTCGGTATCATCCTGGTCGTCCTCATCTTCCTCTTTCTGCTCCAGAACTCACTCCCGATCTTCAAGGAGCGCACGCTCGGGGAGTTGGTGTTCGGGCAGCGCTGGTCGCCGACGCACGGCGACGGCCAGTTCGGCATGCTCCCACTGCTGCTCGGCTCGCTCTACGTGACGGTCGGCGCGCTGGTGATCGCGGTCCCGCTGGCGCTGGCCGCGTCGGTCTTCGTGGCGGAGATCGCGCCACGCCGGATGCGCGAGTTCCTCAAGCCCGCGATCGAGCTGCTCGCCGCCATCCCATCGGTCGTCTTCGGCTTCCTCGGGCTGCTCGTGGTGGGCCCGTGGATCGACGCGCATGTGGAGATCATCAAGGTCGGGCAGTTCGCCGCACTCGGCTCGGTGATGCTCGCGTTCATGGCGCTGCCGACGATCGTCTCGATCTGCGAGGACGCGTTCCACAACGTTCCGCGTGAGATCTTCAACAGCTCGCTGGCACTGGGGGCCACGCGCTGGCAGACCATCACGAGGGCGCTGATGCCCGCTGCGCGCTCGGGGATCATCGCCGCCATCCTGCTGGGCCTGGGCCGCGCCATCGGCGAGACGATGACGGTGCTGATGGTCACGGGCAACGCGCAGGTCATCCCCAAGGGCCTGCTGGGCTTCCTCAAACCGATCCGGACGATGACCGCGACGATCGCGGCGGAGATGGGCGAAGCGGCCTACGGCTCGACGCACTTCCACACGCTCTTCACGATCGGCCTGTTTCTCTTCATCATCACCTTCGCGATCAACACGATCGCGGACGTCATAGTTCGCCGCGGCGAGAAGGACATCGCATGAGCGCCGAGGGCCGGCATCTGATCGATCCACGCGTCACCGAGAAGTTCGCGTTCGGACTGCTGTGGCTGGTCATGTTCATCATCGCGATCCCGGTGGTCGGCATCATCGGGTACATGCTCTACCGCGGCGCCGGAGCGCTGAACTGGGAACTGATCGTCGCCGCGCAGGGCGGCCTCTACCCCGCGATCATCGGCACCACCTATCTTGTCCTGCTGACCACGGCGGTGGCCGCGCCGATCGGGGTGGGAGCAGCGATCTACCTGTCGGAATACGCCCGGCCGGGCCCGCTGCTGCGCCTGATCCGTCTTGCCATCATCAACCTCGCGGGCGTCCCGTCGGTCGTCTACGGCCTGTTCGGTCTGGCCGCGTTCGTCATCCTGTTCGGCTGGAATCGCTGCCTCGCCGCGGGCGCCTGCACGCTGGCGCTGCTGGTGCTACCACTGGTGATCAGCGCGTCGGAGGAGGCGCTGCGCCAGATCCCGAAGGGTCTGCGTGAGGGCTCGCTGGCGCTGGGGGCGAGCAAGTGGCAGACGATCCGCCGCGTGGTGCTGCCCAACGCGATGCCGGGGATCATCACCGGCCTGATCCTCTCGATCGCCCGGGCTGCGGGTGAGACGGCGCCGATCCTCTTCACCGCCGCGTTCTACTCGCTCAGCGACCCGTTCCCGAACAGCGTCTTCGACCCGGTGGTCGCGATGCCCTACCAGCTCTTCGTGATGTCCACCGAGATGCCCGATGTCGCGGACGCGAACAAGTGGGCAACGGCCTTCGTGCTGGTCGCGCTGGTGCTGGGCCTGAACGTCATCGCCAGCATCGTCCGCACGAAGCTGCGCCGGCGGCGCTGGTAGTCCAACGTGGGGGCAAACCTGACCGCATCACGGCATGTCACGGCTGCCGAGTTGCTCATACTGACTGAGAGGTGCGCCATGCAGGACCACGCCACCGATACCGTCGCGGATGAGGCGAAGGGCGGCGGAGGACGGCAGTACGCGGAGGACCACGCGTTCCTCCGCGCGCCCGTGGACGCGAGCAGGTCGGCGGAGCAGGCCGGCGCTGAGCACGGCGTCAAGATCAGCACGACGGACCTGAACATCTACTACGGTGACTTCCGCGCGATCAAGAGCGTCAGCGCGGTGATCCGGAGCAACGAGATCACGGCGCTGATCGGCCCGTCGGGCTGCGGGAAGTCAACGTATCTGCGCGCACTCAACCGCATGAATGACGAGATCGCGGGCACGCACATGGACGGGACCGTGCTGCTCGACGGCGTGGACATCTACCAGCCGGGCACCGACCTGGTGACGCTGCGCCGGCGCGTAGGGCAGGTCTTCCAGCAGCCGAACCCGTTCCCGATGTCGATCTACGACAACGTGGTCTACGGCCCACGGCTACAGCGGCGACTGCGGCGGGATGAGGCGGACGAGATCGTGGAGCAGAGCCTGCAGGGCGCGGCGCTGTGGGATGAGGTGAAGAACGATCTGCGCAAGTCGGCGATGGACCTCTCAGGCGGGCAGCAGCAGCGGCTGTGCATCGCACGGTGCCTGGCGGTGAACTCCGAGGTGCTGCTGATGGATGAGCCGTGCTCGGCGCTCGACCCGACGGCGACCTTCCGCATCGAGGAACTGATGATCGAGCTGAAGGAACGCATGTCCATCGTGATTGTCACACACAACATGTATCAAGCGTCGCGCGTGTCGGACCGCACCGGGTTCTTCCTGCTGGGCGAGCTGGTGGAGTTTGGCGACACTCCGCAGATCTTCGAGGACCCGCGCGACGAGCGCACCGACGCCTACGTTCGAGGCCGATTCGGTTAGCCCTCATCATGGCAGAGCTGTGCGCAGAGGAAGTGCTCCTGATGCGCCGGATGCGAGAGACGTTCGAAGAGCAGATCGAGCAGGTGCAGGTGGACGTGACGCGTCTGGCGAGCTTCGTGGTCGAGATGCTCACGGACGCGCTGCGGGCGCTGGTGGAGCAGGATGAGGCCCTTGCGGACAAGGTCATCATGGACGATGACGTTGCCGACGACCTGGACCTGCACATCGAGCAGGAGTGCATGAGGCTGCTCGCGCTCCAGCAGCCGATGGCGAAGGACCTGCGGATCATCGGCACCGCGATGAAGATCATCGCCGACCTCGAACGCGTGGGCGACTACGCGGTGGACATCGCCCGGAGCGCGAAGACGCTGGCCGATGAGCCCTACTTCAAGACGCTCATCGACATCCCGCGCATGGGCGAGATCACGACCCGCATGGTGCGCACGGCCGCCCAGGCGTTCGTCAAGGAGGACCTTTCGCTCGTGCGCGAGGTGATCGAGCAGGATGACGAGGTCGATCGGCTCTGGTACCACCTGCTCGACGAGCTGGTGACGTACATGCAGCGGGACCCGGACCTGATTCTGCAGGCGACGCATCTGCTGCTGGTGGCGCGCTACCTCGAGCGGATCGCAGACCACGTGGTGAACGTGGCCGAGCGCGTATCGTACATGGAGACGGGGCGGTTCGAGGACCTGGCATTGTCGCACAAGCCCGGCTATGAAGAGCCCGAGGCCCCGGACCACAGCGGCGACTCGGAGGGCTGAGGGCGGGCGCTCAGCTTCGCGGCTCGAAGAGCTCCTCGTCGGACATCTCCAGCACGCGGAGAGCGGCCGCTTCGGGGTTGGCTTCGGCAATCCAGCGGGCGAACGCAGAGACGATCTCGCGGCGCGGCACGACGGTCAGTGTCGCGCCGCTTTCGTTGCCGGTGACGGTCACGGATATCTCCGTGTCGGGGATCAGCTCGATGTTGCGCTTGCCCAGCGTGCAGCCGGTACTGTACTGGACGCCATCCACGAAGCACGACGGTGGCGGTGCGTCGGGGCAGCGCACGGAGGCGCGCAGGCCGAAGTGTGACGGCAGTTCGAGCTCGCGCCGCACCAGCACGCCGGCGCGGTAGCCGAGCATCGCGAACGGGCCGAGGTGGCCGTGGAAATCACGCAGGCGGTCGAGAAGCTCCTCGCGGCCGAAGTCGCGAGGGTGGCTGTGCAGCCCGGTCATGGCGGCTACTCCCCGGGGACGACGAGGATTCGACGGCAGTTCTCACACTTGACGATCGCAGTGCCCCGCTTGACCATCGGCTGCCTCGCGCGTGGCACAGCGAGGTTGCATTCGGAGCAGCTTCCACCGCGCAACAGGGCGACCGCGGTGCCGCTCTCGCGCTTGCGCAATTCCTCGTAGGGCCGCAGCAGTTGTGGAGGCAGCTCGGCCACGAGCTCTTCGCGAGTGGCCTCGAGGTCCACGATCTCCTCACGCCCCTGCACGGTGGTGTGTTCGAAGGTCGCGACGAGGCTCGCGTGCGCTGCGCGCTGGGCCTCGCTCTTCTCCCGCTGCGCGTTGGCGCGCCCCTCAAGCTCCTCGATCTCTTCGAGTATCTCGAGGATCATGTCCTCGTGGCGGTGGACGTTGCGGTCAAGCTCGTCGATCTTCTGCTCCAGCGAAGCGAGCTCCTTGGGGTTGGAGATGGTGCCGCCGTAGGCGCGGTCGGTCTTCTCCTCTTTCTCGGCCTCCACTCCCTCGAGGTCGAGCTCGAGCTTGCGATGGCGCGACTGCTTCTGACGCAGCTCCTCCGCGAGCTCAGCCAGCTCCGCCAGATCGGCTTCCAGCTCGGCCCCCGCGTCGGTACCGTCGTCCGCCTGCGCGATGATCTCCCGGCGCTGAGCAATACGCGTGTCAACGGTCTGCAGTTGGTAAAGCCGCTGGAAGTCCTCGGGCGTCATAGGCGTTCACTCCTGGTTACGGGCTGTCAGGAAGGGTCCGGCATGGTCCGCCCTCATCCGCGGGCCCAGATGCAAAAGGATCGGTCACCGCCTCGGACTCGATGATCGGGACGGTGGCGGGCAGGCCGTCACGCAGGTACGCGGCCAGCTTCGCGACGACCGGCCGCTCCGTTGCGTAGTGCGTCGCGTCAATGACCGTGAGCCCCAGCGCAAGGGCATCGAGCGCATCGTGATGCTTGAGGTCACCGCACAGCAGGGCGTCGGCTCCCGCGGCCGCGGCGGCCTCGACGGCGTCGCCGCCCGAACCGGGCATCAGCGCGAGGGTGCGCACCGTCCGCTGCGTCTCGCCGACCACGGTCACACGTGCGGGCCGGAGCGCGCGGCGGACCTGCTCCACCAGCAGTTCAACGCGTGGGCTGCCCGGCAGGTTCCCTATGCCGCCAAGGCCGATCTCACCTTCGAGGATGAGCGGCCGCGTCTCCCCCATCCCGAGTGCTGCGGCAAGAGCCGCAGCGGTGCCTACACGGGCTGCTGCGTCGAGATTGGTGTGCGCGACGTAGACGGCCGCACCATCGGCAAGCAGCCGCTCGATGAGTGCGCCCAGCGGGAGATCGGTACGCAGCGCCCGCAGCGGGCGGAAGATGAGCGGGTGGTGGCTGACGATCAGGTTGGCTCCGACGCGCGCTGCCTCGTCGGCCACCGCGGACGTCACTTCGAGGCACACCAGCACAGCGAGGCAGCGGGTGCCGGCGGCCCCGAGCTGCAGGCCGACGTTGTCCCATTCCAGCGCACTGCAGGGCGGCGCGACGGCCTCGATCTGTCCGATCACGTCGGAAACGAGCATCCGCATCTCCATCCGCCCGCAGTGGTTAGCACTCTCATGCATCGAGTGCTAACGCCCCGCCAGGCCACTTGACTCCCCCCTGAGGAGGGTGTATACTCGATTGTGTACGGCGACAGTGAATCCGGGAGGCGTTGCGCCCATGCCCACCTATGACTACAAGTGCGAGAAGTGCGGCCAGGTCTTCGAGATCACGCATGCTTTCGACGACAAGGCCCCCGACTCCTGTCGCGGCGAGAATTGCGACGGGACACTCAGGCGCATGTTCAGCCCGCCGACGATCATCTTCAAGGGCAGCGGCTGGCACGTCAACGACTATGGCCGCGGCAACGGCTCCAATTCCAAGCGCCCCTCTGAGAAGCCCGCGGAAAAGGCCACCGAGAAGATCGAAGCAAGCAGCGACTGACGCTGCAGCCCGAACCGCTCTTCCTCCGGTCGCGGCCCCACGGCCGCGACCGTTTGCCATGTACGCAGGCTCCGTCATGGGTGGATGATCACCTTGACTGCCCCACTCGCGTGCTTGTTCGCCGCGACCTCGAAGGCCTCCACCGCGTCGCTGAGCGGGAAGACGTGGCTGACCATCGGCTCGACCACGATCTCCCGCGACGCGAGCAGCTCCAGCCCCCGCGCGAAGTCCTCCGGCAGGTTGTTGCTCGACGTCGTGACGGTCCGCTCACCGGCCAGTGACGCCGTCGTGAGGCGCAGGCCATCCGCCGCGCCCGCCATGAGCATCAAGAGCCCGCCGGGGGCGAGCATCGTGAGCGCCGCCTGCTGCATCGCCAGGTCGCCGGTGCTGTCGAAGACCACGTTGAGCGCGCCGCCGGCGGCCCGAGTGAGCTCGCACGCGACCTCGTCCGGCACCGCAGCGCGGCCATCGACGGCCGCATCGAGCCCAAGCTCAAGCGCGCATTCGAGGGCGGCGGCGTAGACATCGGTGGTCACCACGCGCCGCGCGCCCCAGACGCGGGCCGCCTGCGCGATGAGCATCCCGATCGGGCCCGCGCCCAGCACCGCGACGCTGTCTCCTGCGGCCACGCCCGCCCGCCTGACCGCGTGGATTGCCACGCCGAGGCCGTCGAGGAAGGTCGCCTGGTCGAAGCTCACGGAATCGGGCAGCTCATGGACGTTCTCGCGCCAGACGGGCATGACCTGCGCCATCCCGCCGGGGTTGAAATCCCGCCCCTCCCAGCCCGCGCCGTGGCCCAGATGCTCGGTGCGGGTGCAGAGCTGGCTGCGACCGCGGAGGCACTCGGGGCACTCACCGCAGGTGCGGAAGGCCAGCAGGCCCGCGCGCACGCGCCGACCGCCGACCTCCACCACACCCGAGACCTCGTGCCCGAGGATCATGTCGGGCGGGTTGGGCTTCTCATGGCCGAGGGTGTGCTTCGCCCAGGGGTTCTCACCGGCGAGGTAGCGCAGGTCGCTGCCGCAGATCCCGCAGGCGGCGACCTCGCAGAGCACCTCACCGGGGCCGGGCTCGGGGGCAGGCACCTCGCGCACAAGAAGCATGCCGGGGCCTTCGAGCACGGCGGCGAGCATCTGCGTCATCAAGGTCTCTCCTCAATCGGTCATCCGCCCGGCACAGGACGAGGGCCGCTCGTGTCTCGGCCCTCGCGGTCGCCTCACGCCACGCCTCGCACCGGCTTACTCCTCCACGGGCGGGGCGTCGGTGGCGGGCAGGGGGGCGAGAATGCCGAGGATCCCCGGGAGCAAATCCGGGTAGCGCTCGGATAGGACGTCCGTGATCTCACGCGAGAGCTGCGGGTAGCGCTCGCCGATCAAGACCGCAACGTCCGCCATCAGTTCGGGGTGCTTCACGAGCACCTCGCGCTGCACTTCCTGCAGCAGCGTCGGGTGCTGCTCGCGCAGCAGGCAGAGCACGTCCTCGAGGAGCGCGCGGTGGCGCTCGCGGACCAGCCTCGCGATCCGCGCCGCGGGGTCGTCCGAGCCGCCCTCGCCCATCTCACGATTGAGGTCCGGGTAGTCGCGCGCGATCAGGTCGGCGATCTCGTTGCGCACCTGCGGGTAGCGCTCGTTGATCGCGTCCTGCAAGGTGCGCTGGACGGTTACGCTCAGCCACGGGTAGTTGGCGGTGATGTGGGCCTGCAATTCGCGGTCGATCGTCACGAAGATGCCCGGGTGGCGCGTCTGCAGCAGGACGATCAGGTCGGTGGCGAGGGTTGGGTAGCGGTTGCGGATGAAGCGGAACGTGCGCACTCGCTGGTCCTCGGTGGAGGCGCCGAGCAGGGACATCAGATCGGGACCGGCGGGAGTGGGCGCCGCCTCGACGACCGTCGCTTCCGAGGCGGTTGTCACTGGCTGCTGCTCCTCAGCGGCGCCCGCCACGAGGGCGAGCGAGAGGATGCAGGCCACGGTCGTCAGCAGCGTCCTGAGCATCAGGGGAGCCGGTTCTCACTTTCAGTCAGTGCACGTCGCATGGCGTCGGTGAAGCACAGTCCGAAGCTGCCGGCGTCGTCCTCATCGCTGGCGAGGACCGGGCCGAGCTCGGAGGTGGGCGTGTCGGTGACTACGGACAGGAGCGTCGAGGAGCTCTGCACCATGTGCTCGGCGACGAACTGGTCGAGCATCATCGCGGCCACGACGCCGATCGCCGTCTCCATCTCGATATCTGACGGTCGCGCCGGGGCGAGGCTCGGGTCGGCGTCGATCGTGGTGCGCGGCCCGAGCGCGATGACCGTCGGGTGCTCGCTCTCGCCCAGCATCGGGCCGGAGGCCGAGGCGGATGGCAGATCGGCCGCGGGCGCCCAGGCCAGCGCGGGCTGCGGCGCGGGCTGGGGGGGGGCGGTCTCTGCGGGGGCCTCAGCGATCGCTGCGGGCTCCGGCGCGGCCGGTGACGTTGACCGTGATGTGTGCCCGGTCCTCCGCCCTCGTGAGGCGGGGACATCGGTCATCTCCGACCCGGCCGCGCCGGAATCCGCGCTCGCCGCTGCGGCGGCGGCGGCGAGCTGAGTAGCGTCGGACAACACAGGAGTGTCGGTCGCAGACTCCTCGGAGGGGCCGGCGGCGACGTGCTCGCGCGCCAGCGGCGGGTCCGTCGGCGGGCAGACCACGCCAGCGTCCTGCCGGCTGGCCCACTGCCACGGTGCGAAGACGGCCAGAGCGATCGCGGCGGCGGCGGCCAGTCCGGCGACCGGCGCGCGCCAGCGCTCCCAGATGGTCGGCGCGGCGGGCCGGGCGAACTCAGCCGCTGCGGCGCGCTCGATACGCGCGAGCAGCCCCTCGGGGACCGCCGGCGCCGGAGCGACGCGCAGCATCTCCCGAACGGCCGCCATCGCTTCGAACTGCGCCCGGCACTCGTCGCAGGAGTCGAGGTGCTCGCGCACCGTCTTCTCCGCGTCAGCGGCGAGCCGGTCGTCAACGAGCTCACTGAGCTGCTGCTCGAAAGCCGCGCTGTCGTGGCTCATCTCGCTCTCCCGATCTCGTCATCTACCACGGTTCTCCCGCCCGCATCGTCATCGAGCAGGAGCGTCCCATCCTGGTACTGCGTCCACTTTTCCGCAAACTGCTTCCGCGCCCTCGCCAGTCGCGACTTGAGCGTGCCCAGCGGGCATTCGAGGGCCACGGCGGCCTCTTCATAGTCAAGCTGTTGCAGGTCCACCAGCGTCAGCGCCGCGCGGTGCTTGGGCGTGAGCATCGCGACGATCCCCTGGACCGCCCGCTGCACCTCCGCCCGCTCGGCCAGCACATGCGGGCTGCGCGTCTCGTCCGGCACACTGCGCGAGACCCAGCCGTCATCGGTCTCGATGTCATCGTCGAGCGACGGGCCCTCGACGTCCGAACGCCGCTTCCGCCGCCGCAGCTCGTTAATGCAGGCGTTGACCGCGATCCGGTAGAGCCACGTGCGGAAGCTCGCGTCGCCCTGGAACTGGAACTTGCGCAGCGCGCGCAGTGCCCTCAGAAAGATCTCCTGCGTCAGGTCGGCGGCCTCGTCCGCGCCGCACATGCGGTAGACGATCCCGTACACGTTCGAGTGATACCGCCTGGCCAACTCCCCGAAGGCCTCGGCACTTCCCGCTTGCGCGGCCTCTACCAGGGCCTGATCGGCCCTGTCTGCCCCGCCCCAATCATTTCCGGCCCTCACGGGGAGTTCCTCACTGTCAACAAACGCCTGAGTACCCATAATGTTCCGTCACGCGTCTTTAAACTTTGCACGCCCTCCTGCCCCCTCAGCGCCGCTCGCGGCGCGGGCGCGGAGCGTCACCCAAGCGGCATGGTGCGGATCAGGCGGTACAGCTCCTGCGCGATCAGTTCCTGCCCCTCGATCGTGGGGTGTACGCCGTCGTTGCGGCCGATCAGATGTGCCAGGCAGGTGAGGTCGGACGCGTCGTCGATAGCGCCGTCGAACTCCGCCCGCACCGCTTCGTCCATGAAGGCCTGCTGCAGGTCGCACAGCGCCACCCCGCGCTCGGGCACTACGTCGCGGATGACCTCATCGTACTCCAGCAGCGCGTTGTTGCAGCCGCCCCACGGCTCGTAGAAGTCCACCTGCTGCGAGTAGACGTGGAAGGCGTCGATGATCGGGGTGGGCGTGCAGACGATGATGTCCGTGCAGATCTCCTCGATCCGATCGATCATCGTGTTGAGATTCGCGGCGAAATCGTCGAGCTCAACGCGCTTGTTCGGCTCGTAGCGCACATCGTTGCAGGCGAACTCGATGACCGTGAGCGCGGGCCTGTGCGCCACGACGGCCTCCTCGAGGCGGGCGAGACCCTCGATGGTGTTCTCACCGCCCACGCCGGAGTTGACGACCGTCGCCTCGGTGCGCTCGTGCGTGAGCCTGCGGTTGAGCCGCCGCTCCAGCACCGCCGGGTAGGTCTCGTCCTCCGGCACATAGGGGTGCCCGAGGGTGATGGACGTGCCGAAGCAGACGATGGTCGGGCGCCTCAGAATGTGCTCCTCAGCCACTGGTGTTGGCCTCCCTCGCGGCCTGTTGGACCGCAATGTCCACGTCATCGAGCACGAGCGTCAGCTCGTGGAAACCCATCGTGCGCAGCGACTTGAGCAGCTCGCCGGGCGCCGAGACGAGCATCATCTTACCACCGCGCAGGCGCAGTCGGCCGAGCACCGCGAGTATCTCCGCAAGCGCCCGCTCATGCACCACGCCGGCCTCCCGCAGATCGACGACCATCCAGCGGTCGCCGCCATCCACGAGGTTGTGCAGCAGCCCGCAGAGGCGTTCAGCACCGCAGGCGCCGCGCTCGACGTCCCCATGCACTTCGACCACCGCAACCTCCGGGTGTTTCTCCGCCGCGAAGATCGTCGTCTCCATGCGCGTGCCTCCCTCGGGTGCGTCAGTCCACCATCGCGGCGCCGTGCTCCATCGCCCAGGCAACGAGGCCCTCGGCGCAGGAGTCCGGCACGTCCAACTCGCCGACCTCGACCGGATGGCTGCCCTTGGGCCCGTGCGAGTCGGTCCCGCCCGTGACCAGCAGCCCGTGCTCCTCGGCGATGCGCAGCGCACGGCGCGTGTTCGAGGGCGTGTGGTGCGTGTGATACGCCTCCAGGCCCTCGATCCCGGCCTCGATCAGCCCGTCGATCATCCAGTCGCTCACGCCCAGGCCCGGATGCGCGAGCACCGGGCAGCCACGGGCCTGCCGGATCGCCGCCACCGCCTCGTAGGGCGAGAGCTTGTAGCGCCGCACGAAGGCGGGCCGGTCCCTGCCGAGGAACCGGTCGAACGCCTGCTGCATGGTCGTCACGTAGCCCTTCTCCAGCAGCGCCTGGGCCACGTGCGGCCGGCCGAGGCTCACGCCGTCGCTCTGCGCGAGCACGTCGTCGATCGTGATCTCCACGCCGTTCTGGCGCAGCTTGCTGACGATCTCATCGGCGCGCAGCCGCCGCGCCTCGCGCACGTAGACGAACTTCTCGTGCAGCGCAGCGTTGTCCAGCTCGATCCAGTAGCCGAGGATGTGCACCTCGGTCTTCTTAAACTCGGTGCTGATCTCGACCGCCGGGATGACGCGCATGCCGCTTCCGCGCGCGGCGTCGATCGCGGGCATGACGGCCTGGACGGTGTCATGGTCGGCGATGGCGATGGCGGTCAGGTTCTTCTCGATGGCCTCGGCGACAATCTCCTCCGGCGTCTGCGATCCGTCAGAGCAGGTCGAGTGTGTGTGCAGGTCACAACTCATGAAGTGCCAGCTTTCCCTATGAATGCGTCCTACTGCCCTTGAAGTTCGCGCTTGAGGGGTGAGTTTCCTTCATTGGGGGGGCCTCTCCCCGCAAGCGGCGAAGACCTTTGCGCCTCGCGTCGTACGGAGGGGCCGTCCTGAGCGGGCTGATCGAGCGCAGCGAGGTCGGCACGCGAAGTCGGCCCGCGCATTCCCGTCGACCGTTGGTCCCAAGCCGAACGACCGGGCCGACTTCGTCGCGCATAAGCGACATGCGCTCCTCAGGACGGCCCCTCCGTACGGCAAACGACTCTGGCGCGATTCGGGGGCAAAGCGTGGCCGAGGGGGCGACGCCTTACCCCACCAGCCGCCTCGCCAGCAGCAGCGCCCCGGCCTTGTCCAGCGGCATGTTGTTGTCGCCACAGTTGGCGGCCTGGACGCACTCCGGGCAACCGTCCTCGCACGGGCAACACGCGATCTGCTCCACCACCGCCGCGAGGAGCTCGTCGAGGCGCTCGTAGGCAACCTCCGCGATCCCCACGCCACCGTTGTAGTCATCGTAGACGCTCACGACCGGTCCGCCGAGGTCGTCGTGGTCGGACTCGGAAACGCCACCTACGTCGCGCGCGTCGCAGAACGCGAAGATCGGCAGTAGCGCGATCATCGAGTGCTCCAGCGCGTGCAGGCTGCCCATCAGGTCGAAGCCGCCCTCGGCCAGCGCCTCCACGTCCGCCGCGCAGGGCGCGATCGCCAAGCCCACTGTCTCGATCGTGCTCGACGGCAGCTCCAGGTCCTCGGTGCCAAGCTCCTGCTCGCTCACCTGCCGCACCTTGCGGAAGCCGATCACGCGCGAGGTGATCTCCAGCTCGCCCAGCAGTGCCCGCGCACCGGAGGGCATCTCCCGCTCGGTCTCCCACGCCAGCACCGACATCTGCGAGGCGCCCATCGGCCGGGTGTAGTAGCCGGGTTCCTCGCGCTTGACCCACGCGGTCCGCTCCTCGAGGTCCAGTTCCTCGACGAGGTAGCTCTCCCCCGCGTGCAGGTAGACCGCGCCGGGGTGCACGATGCGGAAGGCGGAGGCCGCATCCACCGTGCCGAGCAGCACTCCCCCACGCTTGCCGCGCACGCGTATCTGCCACGGCGGCCCGCCGGTCGAGCGCAGGGAGATCTCCCCCGCCGGGTACACGTCCGGGTCCACCCAGTACCAGCGCGTGCGCTTCGCGATGAAGGGCAGATCGGAGCCCTCGCGGTTCTCCGGATCGGCGAGGAGTTCGAGGATCGCCTCCATCTCATCGCCGAAGTACGCGCGGTCAGAGTCGTCGATCGCGCGCTCGAAGGCCGCACACAGCAGGTGCCCGGCGAGGATGTAGCGGTTGCGCGGATTGATGAGCGCCCGCTCGCTCTCGGCCTGCATCAGGTACTCGGGGTGCTGCACGAGGTAGCGGTGCACGCCGCCGGGCAGCGCCACCAGCGCCGCCATCGAGTCGCGCTCCCCGCGCCCTGAGCGGCCTATCTGCTGCCACGTGCTGGAGATCGTGCCGGGGTAGCCGGTGAGGATCGCCGCGTCGAGGCCGCCGATGTCCACGCCGACCTCCAGCGCGGTGGTCGAGACCACGCCGAGCAGCTCGCCCTCGAAGAGCCTCCGCTCGATCTCGCGCCGCTCCTCGGGCAGGTAGCCACCGCGGTAGGACATCACGCGCTCTGCGAGGTCCTCGAAGCCGTCCAGCCCCTCGCGCGCGTAGCGCAGAATCAGTTCGGCCACGCTGCGCGCGAGGACGAAGGCGATGGTGCGCACGTGCGACTTCACCAGCTCGACCATCAGCTCCGCGGCCTCGACGTTGGCAGAGCGGCGACGCAGCGGCTGGCCTTCGATCTCCGGAGGCAGCCACAGCATCAGGAAGCGCCGCCCGCGCGGGGCGGTGTCCTCGTCGATCATGGTCGCCTCCAGGCCGGTCAGCTCCTCGAAGAGTTGGCCGGGGTTGCCGATGGTGGCCGAGCAGGCGATGAACTGCGGGTCGGAGCCGTAGCCCGCACAGATGCGACGCAGGCGGCGGATGACGTTGGCGGTGTGCGAGCCGAAGACGCCGCGGTAGGAGTGCACCTCGTCGAGCACCACGTATTCGAGGTTGCGGAAGAAGTCGGCCCAGGTGTGATGGTAGGGCAGGATGCCGACGTGCAGCATGTCCGGGTTGGTCAGGACCACCTGCGCCTCGCGCTTGATGCGCCGGCGGTCGCGGCGGGGCGTGTCGCCGTCGTAGGTGGCCGCGTGGAAGGCGCTGCCCGCGCCGAACTCCGCGAGCTTGCGGAGCTGGTCCTGCGCGAGCGCCTTCGTGGGGTACATCAGCAGCGCGCGCCGCGCCGGGCGCTCGTAGAGGCGCTGGGCGAGCGGCACGACATAGGTGAGCGTCTTCCCCGACGCGGTCCCGGTGACGGTCACGACATGCTCGCCGCGCAGCACCGCCTCGATCGCACGCGCCTGGTGGACGTAGAGGCGCTCGATGCCGAGGTCCTCGAGTATCTCCTGCACGGTCGGGTGCAGTTCCACGTCGAGCTCGGCGTAGCGGCCATCACGCGCGGGCACCTCCCGCAGCCACTCGATCTGGCCGCGGTAGGCTTTGTCCGACCGGATCTCCTCGATCAGCCGCCCAAGGTCCATGGAAGCGGGTCGCTCACTCTCACGACTGTCTTCTCCGGGAGGCGCGACACGCGGACGCCGCACCTCCGACACACGACCTCACTGGCCGCCCGGTGCGGCAGGCTTGTCAGCCGTTGGCCGTTCGTAGGACAGGCTTTCCAGCCTGTCAGCCGTTAGCCGTCAGTCGTCGTCGTCCGACGGCCCGACGTCCTCGTCCGCTTCGCGGCGCTTCTTCTCAAAGAGCCCGGCCAGCCAGACGCTGATCAGGTACAGCCCCACCATCGGCCCGGCAAGCATCGTCATCGTCGCCGGGTCGGTGGTCGGCGTGGCGACCGCTGCGAAGATGAAGATCACCAGCACCGCGTGTCGCCACCAGGCGATGAGTTGCGCCTGCGTGACGATCCCCACCGCCGACAGGAACGTGAGCACCAGCGGCAGCTCGAACGCGACGCCGAAGACCAGCAGCAGGCGCATCAGGAAGAACAGGTAGGGCTGGAGCGTCAGCTCAACGTCCACGTGCAGCGAACGATTGAAGCGGAAGAAGAACGCGAAGGCTTTCGGGGATATCCAGTAGCAGAAGACCACGCCGCCGAGGAAGAGGATCGTCGCCAGCGGCACGACGAGCACGACCCACTTGCGCTCGCCCGGCTCGAGCGCGGGCTCGATGAAGAGCCACATCTCGATGATGATGCCCGGCGCGGCGAGGATCAGGCCCGCGACCAGTGCGATCTGCATCATCAGGATGAAGCCGCCGGGGGCCTCAAAGATGCGGAAGCTGAACTCCTCCAGGCCCGCCATCTGGGCTCCGACCATCGCCGGGTACTGCAGCATGGCGAGCAACTGCTCGCGGAAGATCCACGTCGCCGCGGCCGCGACTACGATGTACACGACCATGCGCACGAGGCGCCAGCGCAGTTCCTCGAGGTGGTCCCAGAAGCTCAGTTCCCTGTATTCGGCGGTCATCCGCGTTCCCATGGGGCGCTCATCAGCTTTGGCGGTCCGGGCCCGAGGAGTATTCGACGCGGGCGGCCCCGCCACCTATCCGCGCGGTGCAGGCAGGGAAATGCGCGGTCCGCGGCCAACTATGCGCCGAATGTTGCGCTCCTGCAAACTACGCTGTCCGCCGAGGGGAATCACGATGAGTCTGCGCCGGCTTCTGTCCGCGCTCGCCCTGATCTGCATCGCCGCGCTGCCCGGCCTGTGCGCCGAAGTCAGCATCGCGCAGCACGCTGACGGCTTCACAGTGACCGGCCCGCGCCTGGAGGTGGCCGTCCACGGCGGCGTCATCACCGGCGTGAAGAGCCTGCTCACCGGCGAGACGCACGCCGACACGGCCACCGCGGACCTCGCCATCCCCACCGGCATCGGCCACCTCGCGCCCGACGCCGCGGCCGCGCAGAGCCTGCACGTCCCGTGGGGCTCGAAGGAGATGGCGCAGGACCCGCCCGCCGACGCCTTCCCCAGCCAGCGACGGCCGTACGATGGCTCGACTTTCGAGCTGCAGCGCACCGCCGGCGGGACGCTCGGGACCTGGACCGGCCTGACCAACGGAGCGCAGCAGTTCCCCGACGAGAAGCTCTCCGTCAAGGTCTGGGTCGATGACTCCGGCGAGACGCTCGTGCAGGCGTGGGGCGAGAGCGCCGAGGGTGGCGTCTACAGCGTACAGGTTCCGGTCGCGAATCTGCACCCCGACCACCGCGTCTACTCCGCGAGCTTCGGCGGGATGGTCTACGAGAACACGATGAAGCCCGCGATGCGCACCCTCGGCGGCGCGCCCTTCATCGAAGCCCCGGTGCTCGCGATGGAGGGCCGCAGCGACACCCTCTGCCTCTGGACCGAGGACGCGCAGTTCAACCCGTGGTTCTGCTTCATCAACTGGAGCGGCACGAGCTGGGCCGTCTCGCTGGAGCACCTCAACCTGATGCCCTTCGAGCCGGACACGACCGTGCAGTCGGTCACCTGGCACCTCGACGCCTTCGAAGGTGGCTGGGTGGACGCGATGACCCCCTACCGCGACTGGTACCGCGAGCTCTTCGCCGAGCAGTTCGCGATCCGCGACTCGCTGCAGTGGGCCGACCGCATCCGGGTGATCGTGGACGCGGTTTCCGAGAACAATGAGACCTACGATGCGCTTGCGGCCACCTTCGACCCGGAGACGGTGCTGATCCACGAGTGGAACGCGCGCAAACCCAGCTTCAGCGGCGAGCTACCCGGGATGGAGCCGAAGGACCACTACCCGGCGCAGGTCGCGCTCGCGCATCAGTACGGCTTCCGCACGATGGCCTACTGCAACAGCTACTGCGCGGAGAAGAACGCGCCCGCGTTCATCGAGTCCAACATCGAGCAGATTGGCCTCACGCGGCTTTACCGGGGCATTTGGCGCTACGATCAGGGCCCGCTGACCTGGGACAGCTACGAGGATGGCGGGCTCGTCTACACCGACCCGCTGGCGCCGGGCTGGCGCGCCGATCACGTCGCGCGCATGCAGCAGTGGCAGCGCGAGACCGGCACCGACGGGAACTACGAAGACACCGCGGGCGCGTGCGGCGATTACGGCAACGGCGTCGTCGAGGGCCTGCAGGCCGCACAGGGCTCGGTCGCGCTCTTCAAGGAGCTGCTGGAGGCCCAGCCGGGGGTGCCGATGGCGGCCGAGTACGGCCCGTCGCCGATCGCATTCGCGGTGCGCTGGCCGCTGCACTTCCAGCAGGTCTGGGGCAACGAGGCCTCGCGCACGTTCTGGCTCTCGCACATGCGCCCGGTCTGCGCCTACCTGTTCGGCCACCGCTCGTGGACGCCCAACATCCGCGCCGAGAGCAACTTCCTGCACCACGTGATCCTCGGTTGCTCGGACGCCCTCGGCGGGATGGCGCAGTTCCCCGGCGACCTCAAGTCCCTGAGCGTCACGCGCGGCGCGCTCGTGCAGATGCGCCAGCGCGCGCAGCTTTTCTCCGCACGCCAGCTCACGCCGAGCTTCCCCGCGGGCCGCTGGGAGCCGGACCTCGCGTGCGTGTACACCGATGACGCGGGTCGCGAATACCGCTACTACGCCGACGACGAGGTCCATCGCATGGTCGGGCCCGACGGCAAGGCGATCTACGAGCGCGTCAGCGGCCGCACGCGTTTCGCGACCGACCTGACGCTGCCGGGCTGGCCCGCCGCCACCGCGCAGGGGCTGCTGGGGCTCAACCCGGGTGTGCGCTACGCGCTCGTGCCGGGCGCGCATGACGCCACGCAGGTGCGGGTCACGGCGTTGCCGCCGGACACGATGATCGCGCGCTTCTACGGCGACGACCGCTTCACGATGCTCGTGGCCGGGCCCGCGGGTGAGGCGACGCCCGCTGAGGGCGCGATCACGGCCGTCGCGAACCTCAAGACGCAGGCGGTCACGCTCAACGACACCGCAGTGGACGCGCCTGCGTGGCCGGAGGACGCAGAGACCTCAGAGCCCGCAACGTGGCGCACGGCAGAGCTGCCCGCACGGATCGTTCTTGCGCACGCGGCGCCGGCGAGGCCCGGCTGGGGCGAGTTCTTCGCGATGGACATCTCTCGGGCGAAGTACGTGGACCTGCAGACCGGCCTCGGCGCCGGCGACCGCTCCGCGCGCGACCTGCAGCGCCTGGAGGAGGTACCGGGCGAGGGCGAGGTGCGCATCTACGGCGGCCTGAACTGGGGCGGCGAGGCCGAGGTGCTGATGGACTACCTCGTGACGCCGCCGGCGGGCGAGGCGGTGCTGGAGGTGTTCACGCGCAACACGCAGGACACCTACGGCGACGGCTCGATCGCGCGGCTCTACGTGAACGGCCGCGCGGTCCACGAGCACGACTTCGGCCCGCAGAAGCCCGAGGGCGAGGAAGAGGCGGTCTGGGACCTCGCGATGCACCGGTGGCGGGTGCCGATCCACGTGGCGCCGGGGGTGCCGGTGCTGGTGAGCATCGCGACGGATAGCAAGATCTCTAACAACGCGGACTACCAGTGGTGGAGCGCGCCGAGGTTCGTGCAGGGCGCGCTGGAGGAGGAGTTCGTGCAGTGGGTGGATGGGGAGCTGGTGCCGGAGTGAGACGGTGAAGAGCGAAAAGGGAAGAGTGTAGGGTGAAAAGGGAACGGCAACGGCCGCGAAGGCCGTTGCCGTTGTCGTTTGTCGTCTTCGTTTGTAGGACGGGCTTCCACTTACATTATGCGTTCGGAGATGCGAGGGAGTATGGATGGGTTGCGGGCTCGGTGTGCGAAAAAAATGAGCGGTGAGTGGTGCGCGGATGCCCGCACGAGGCCGCAGCC
>JALGSW010000001.1 GCA_029821635.1 Candidatus Zipacnadia bacterium | reverse complement strand
GGCCCGACCACCGGTCCCCACAGCTCGATGGCGAGCTTGACGGCGATGTGTTCGGCCCAGTAGTAGCTGCCCGTGATGCACACGAGCATCGTCGCGAGGACCGTTGCCCGGTGCTCCTGCAGGGACATCAGCAGCCTGGCCAGCTTCGATCCGGATTCGGCCTGCTGCCGTACCCACGTGCGGGGTACGCCGAGGAATGCGACTTCGGAGCCGGCGAAGAACGCTGCCAGGACCACGAGTCCCACAAGCAGCGCCGCTTCACCGGCGTGCGCTGACGAAGATTCCAAAACCGACCTTTCCTTCGGGCTCCATGTTGAGCCACCATACGTCACGGTACATCATACCACACACCGGTCGCGGGAAGCAACCGCGATCAGCGGCGGGCGTGATGTTCAGTGAAGCGCACGCCCCCGTGCGCACGTTCCCCCAGGGATGTGTGGGTGCAGTCGTCGTTCTCCGTCGTTCGCTGCCGTTGCGCCGTTTGGAGGTAACATTCAAGGGACGTCGAACGAATGACGACACACATGGGTGGGGCGTACATAGCGCGGCATCAAAGCAATGAGCAGGTGACCGTCATGCGACGCAGAGTACTGCTTGCTGTCCTGATCGTGCTCTCCGCCGTCCCGCTTCAGGCTCAGGCCCCGCAGCCACCACAGTGGCTTCAGCAGATCAACCCGGACGACTACGCACTCCTCGCCGCCGACCTCGTCCAGGGGCTCACCTTTGATGGCTACAACGCCGAAGCGCAGGCCATGGAACTCGGCATCACGGATGCGCAGGGCCGGACGACGATGCAGCAGAGCTTCGTCTTCAGCCTGACGCAGACCATCGGGGCGGCGCAGGGCGAGGAGACGGGGTGGGTCTCGATCTACGTCGCGGTCATGGGCACGCCTGATGAGGCGATCGCGTTCGCCCGCGAACACTTCGGCGACTACGGCATGAACCCCGACTGGATGGTGAACGCGAACGAACTCGGGGACCGGCGCATCACGGCGACCGACGGCTCGGTCACCGGCCCCGGGCGGGCGATCATCCGCTACCGCAACATCCTCGCCAACTTCTCCTGGAACGGCCGCATCGACGACGTCGGCACCGCAAAGACCACACAGGTCGCGAAGCTGTGGCTGAACAAGGTCGCCGGGCCGCCGGGGGCGGACCTGTTTATCAAGCCAGACTACATACTGCTCAAGAACTGGTCCGACCATCCGCTGGTCGAGCGCGAGGAGGCCGCCGACAAGCAGTACGTCATCGCGCAGGTGGACAACAAGAGCGCCGATGTGACCGCGCAGAACGTGCAGGCGCAGCTCTACGTCGCGACGGAGGGCGCGGCGGATTACGTCGCCGTCGGCGATCCGGTGGGTTACGGCAATATCGTGGCCGGCGACTCCAACGCCGGGGTCTTCGAGTGGGACCTCGAAGGCCAGACGGTCGAGAACGCGAGCTTGCTGATCGAGACGTGGGCGGATGGGCCGCAGGATGCCGACCCGCGCAACAACCGGGCAGGCCTGCAGTGCAGCATCTACTTCGCCTACAACGGCAAGAACGCCTACCGATGGAACGAGGACTCCTACCAGTTCAGGAACTACGGGTATAAGGGCCAGGAGCTCGAGGAGCTGACCGAGGGCCTGCTCGCAACGGTCATCGGCCAGCTCTACACAGATCCGAAGGCCGTGGAGCTGCTCAACCACCTGATCTTCCCGCAGACCTACATGCGCTTCTACGAGTACCTCTATAGTGGCATCCAGGGCGGCGCGGGCGGGCACTGCTACGGCATGGCGGCTACGGCCGGACTCTACTTCATGGACGATTCTCTCCGCCCAAGTGCGGGCACCACGTGGAACCTGTCGCCTGATGTGGCGGGGCCGAATATCAACCTCTACCAGCGCGCGCAGATGGTGCCGATGGCCCAGGCGCTCATCAACGGCAACATGTGGATGCAGCGCAACTGGGGAGGCCTCAACTGCCTCAACACCGTGCGCCAGAAGCTCCGCGATGACCGCACCCCCGTGATCCTCTCGCTCGCCGGTACCCGCAAGGTGCAGGAAGATGTCATCGTCAACGGGCAGCCCCAGCAGCAACTCGTGGACAAGGGCTGGGGGCACGCGGTCCTCGCCTACAAGCTGGTGGACGTCGTCGGGCGGATGTCGGTCATCTACGTCTACGACCCGAATCTCCCCCCGATTGCACAGTGGCGGTCGCAGGAGCCGATGTCGGCCTTCGGTGTAGACACCCAGTCCGGAGGCTGGGGCCCGAGCAGCGACATGCGGGCGAAATACGTCAGGGGCGCGGGTGACCCGAAGGGCGAGTCATCGCTCGACGACATCGCCGCGCGCGAGGTCACGCGCCAGGTCTCCGTCGCCGAGTCCAACGCGATCATGCCCGACCTGCGCGCGAAGCTCAAGGAGATGGCGAAGTTCCTCGAAAACGCGAAGCGCGTCATGGCGGTCCTCCGCTGCCCCGCCGACGTGGTCTTCACCGACCAGCAGGGCCGGCGCGTCGGCGAAGTCGGAGGCGTGCCGATCAACGAGGTGCCGGGAGCGCAGATTCGGACCTCGGGCGATGTCGAGATCTACCTGCTGCCCAGCGGCCTCACGTGGTCGGTGGCTATCACCGGGACCGGCGCGGGCCAGGCGAGCTTCGACATCATCCACCCGGACAATGGCGAGCCGGCCATCACGTCCTTCCAGGACATCCCCGTCAGCGCGGGAAGCTCCGCCGCGGGCACGCTCAAGCCGCGGGGCGCGATGGCGGCGCTCTCCGTCGCCGGCGCCACGCGCGGACCGACACTCACCGGCACGCTCTCCGGCGACCAGGTGACCTGGCAGCAGCCCTCGGGGCCTGTGACGCCCGTCACCCCCACACCGCCGGTGACCCCCACACCGCCGGTGACCCCCACACCGCCGGTGACCCCCACACCGCCGGTCACGCCCGGCACGCCGAACGCCACGCTGGTGATCTGCAGCGGCCAGGACAACGGGCGGCCGATCGGCGCGGCGGACACCTTCGTGCGCCCGGTCGAGGTCTACGGCGTGCTGAACTTCGCCGACCAGCCGGCGATGGCCATCACGCGCATCTGGCTGCGCAACGCTAAGGAGATCAATCGCGGCGAGGCGCAGATCGACGGCACCGGCTGGGCATGGGGCAGCCTGCGCAGCAATGACGCCGCTGGGCTGCAGGCGGGCGCCTACGAGATGCTCTGGAAGGCGGGCGACCGCGTGCTGGCACGACGCGCGTTCACCATCACCGAACGCGCGGGGCAAACGCCCACGGTCACGCCGACGCAGCCTGCGCCGCCCGTCGCGCCAACCACGCCCGCCACTGAGACGTGGAGCTTCGCGGACGCCTCCGCCTCCCGCCAGGCGACCATGCCCATCCCCACCGCCGGCGGCGAGCTGACGCTGGAGTTCCGCTACTCGAAGCCGGGCACGCTCGTCGACACCGTCGGCCTCCTCGCCGCGGCTGAAGGCAGCTACTCGCTGGCCTTCCGCGAGGACGGCACAGTCACGTGGCAGATCATGGGGCGCGGCGTGCAGAGCAACATCCGCCACGCCACCGGCTGGCATTACATGGTCGGGGAGGCGGCCCTGGAGGCCGGGCGCTGGCACACGGCGAGCGTCACGTGGGGCCCGGGCGGAATGGAACTGTACGTGGACGGCTGGCTGATCGGCTCAGACCCCGCGGTCCTGACGCTCGGGAACATGCCGATGTACTTCGGCGACTTCCCCACGGACGGGCGCCCACAGGGCTTCATCGGCGAGATCCGCAATGTCAACGTGACCGCATGGCAGGGAGGCGAGGGGTAGGTCCGGGGCCGTAGGAGCGGCCGGCCGGACTGCGCTCATGCGTTTACGATATGTGCAGAGGTCCCGGCCATCCTGCCACGAAATGCCTCCGTGGTGCGCACACGGGCGCGGATGCGCCCCACGGAGGTGTCTCGCATGAACGCTGTTTCCCGCACACAGATCATCATGCTCGCGGCCCTGGCGGTTCTACTGGCCGCGCCGCTTGCCGCCCAACCGCCGCTGCTGAGCTCATCAGCCCCCGGCGCGTTCGGCGTGCGCTACCTCACCGACCGTGCCGTCGTCACGTACACGGTTGAGCGGCCGGAGGGTTCGGACGCCGAGAGATTCGCGCTGCGCGTGCGTCTGCCGGAGGAGGTCCAGTGGGGCTTCCTCGGCCGCGACGCCATCGCCGGCGGCGAGCTCGGCTGGGACGACGGCCAGGCGGTCGTGCAGGTCCCGTTCGGCAGCGGCCGGCTACACCTGGGCTGGGCGGGCGAGGCCTGTCTGCCACCTGAGAGCACCGACATCCCGGTCTTCCTCGGCGACCGCAAGGTCGCGACGCTGCGCGCGCGCTTCGACCTCGAGGGCATGCAGGGGTCCGGCGAGGCGCCGGAGATCGGCCCGGGGCTGGCTACGCCGCGCGTTGAACTCGCGCAAACGCTCGATCCCGAAGCCGTCTCACTCTCGCTGGGCATGGATGCGGTGCGGAAGTGGCGGCGCGACGGCGACGCGCTCGAGGCGCGCGAGCCCATGGCGATCGGACCCAGTCCGCGACTGTCGCTGCGCGTGGACCAGCGCGGTCTGAGCGCCAGCCCCGTCGCGCGGATCGTCTTCGCGCAGGTCCGGCCGGCGTCGCAGGCGCTTCGCATCGCCAGTGACGCCGCGCCCGAGGGCGTGCTGGTTGAGGGCGAGGGCTTCAGCGACTCGGCGGGCACTCCCCCGCGGGTCGATCCGGGCTCACACTTCGGCACGCACGGCGGATCGTGCATCTACAGCTTCATCGGCGACGGCAGCTCGCTGGAGTGGGAGTTCACACTGCCCGAGGACGGTGCGTGGGATCTCTACGTGCGCATCGCCTGCGGCGACGTTGGGGCGTGGCGCGTGATCGCGGTAGACGGCGACATTCCGGCCGGGCTGGAGCTTGTCGAGATGCCCGGCACGGGCGGCTGGGGGCACGCCGATGCCGAGTGGTGGATGGTGCGCCTGACCGGTGGCGAGGGACAACGAGAGGCGCTGCAGCTCGGCGCCGGGAAACACGCGGTACGCATGACCGGAGTGCTCGCCACACACATGAACATCGACTATCTGCTGCTTGCGAAGCATCAATGAGCCCGGACCGGGCCGCCCCGCTTGACACTCGGGCAGGGCGACACCTATAATCAGCGGCGAAGAGCGTACCCGCAAGGCGGGGGGACTGGCGTTCCTGACTGCTGGCATCGTCCCTGCACAACAGGGTTAGAGTGGCCGCGTGGCGGCCGTCGATCAGGAGGGTGATCCGCGGTGACGCGCCGAATTCGAGGCTTCACGCTCATCGAGCTGCTTGTCGTGATCGCTATCATTGCGATCCTGGCAGCGATCCTGTTCCCCGTCTTTGCGCGGGCTCGGGAGAAGGCACGCATCACGTCATGTCAGAACAACATGAAGCAGATAGGCACTGCGGTCGCAATTTACCGTTCTGACTACGACGGGCGCATGCCCATGGACTGGTATCTGTCGGAAAACAACCGGGTGTACCGCTGGATCCACACGACCTACAGCTACGTGTTCGATAACAATGTGTACCAGTGCCCCAGCAACCCGACCACTGATAACCCCGGCTGGAGCCCGCCGTACGCGACCTTTGGGCCGTACAGCACCTTCTACTACTGCCACCACCTGCTGGCGGGCGAGAGCGACTCGAACATCAGGACGCCGAGCGCCACGATCATGCTGATGGATGGCTGGTTCTTCCCCGAGGCGGATCGGAGCGACTGGATGCTGGGCATGTTCAACTCGTGGCCAACCACAGCGAGCGACAACCTGGCGCCCGCGCAGCACATGGCGGCGTGGGTGAACGGGGATCCGGACGCGGACTACGTGAACGTGACGATCCTGCGGGACATGCGCCGGCACAATGATGGCATCAACGCGACGTATGTTGACGGACATGTCAAGTGGATCAAGAGCGCCCAGCCGTCGGATTTCACTCCCGGCGCGTAGGGTGTAGAGACGTGAGTTGATAGAGGGCCGGGGTCGGACCCCGGCCCTCTTTTTCACTGCACGGGCGGCCCGACGTCCGTGCCTGAGCGCATTGACAGGGCGGATGTGTTGTCTTATACTGCCGAATACATTGTACCTGGCTTCGGCCCCGTCAGATTTCCCTGTTTGCGCCGGCGCGCCCTGATACGAAGGAGAGCAAATCAGCATGCAGCCACGCCCCAAGGTCTGGATACCGACGATCGTCGGCATCTTCGTCGTCGCTTTCCTCATCGGCTTCGGCCCCATCCGCTGGGAGCGGAAGGCCGGATTCCAGGTGGACAGCACCTTCGCCTACAAAGTCGCCGAGCCTCTCTACGAGACGCCCGGGGAGATCGAGAGTGCGCGCGAGGAGATCATTTCAGCCCTGAGCGAAGCCGGCGTCGAAGAGCCGACTGTGCTGATTCGGGGCGAGAACCTGTTCAGCGTGGAGACGCCTGCGGTGAACGATGAAGAGGCCGCCGCCGATGAGGCGAAGGTCACGGTCGCCCTCAGTGGTGCCTTCGGGACGCTCGAGCCGACCACGCTCCCGAGCGAGCAGAAGCCCGATACGCCCGTGGCGACCTTCGGGCCGCTTGGCATCTACGTGCCGCGCCCGCAGATCGAGCTTGGTCTCGACCTGCAGGGCGGCGCGCACGTGGTGCTCCGCTGCCTCCCAGACGCCGAGATGAACTTTACGCTCGAGGGCGGCTTGCCGCTGGTCTCCGACGCGGCGGTCACCGAGGCGGAGAGCGCGGGGTTCACCCCGCCCTTCACGACCGACGAGCTGGCGGCGCAGCTCCGGGACCTGCTGGAGCAGGAGACCGGAGCGCGCCCGCGCGAGGTGGACGTCGAGGTACTTGGCGGCGCTATCCTCGTTGTAAACACGCGGCCGGCAGATGCCGCACAGGCGGACGCGCAGCAGGCGGCCATCTACAGCTTCCTCCAGCAGAACTACACCGGCGCTCGGCCCGAAAAGGGCGAGATGAGCACGGTCTTCGTGGACGCTGAGACCGCGGACATGGTCAAGCACATCGTCGAGGAGCGCCTCTTCGCCCTCGGCGACATCCGCGAGCCCACCATTCAGAAGCAGGGCGCGGACCGGATCATCGTTCAGATGCCCGGTGTGCGCGACCCCGAGCGCGTGCTCGACATCCTCAAGAGCACCGCGCTGCTGGAGTTCCGCCTGGTGCCGGAGAAGTATGAGCCATTGGACATGGCCACCTACCGCGAGTGGAAGGACACCGAGACCGGGCAGACGGTCTCGTGGGACCTGGTGCGCGCGGAGTCCTCGACGGAGTTCACCGGCCGTGACCTGCTGGCGAACGCGAAGGTGCAGTCGGGTCAGACCGGCGACTGGGTCGTCGCGTTCGAGCTCAAGGAAGGCAAGAAGGACGACTTCAACGAGTTCACGCGGCGCAACATAGACCGGATCATGGCGATCGTGCTGGACCGCGAGTGCAGTATGGCTCCGGTCATCCGCTCGGCGATCCCCGGCTCGGGTATCATCGAGGGCAACATGAGCGCCGAAGATGCCAGTGACCTCAAGCTCCTGCTCAACGCCGGCGCGCTGCCCGTTCCGCTGGAGATCGTGGAGAACCGCACGGTCTCGGCGACGCTCGGCCAGGACTCGATCACCCGCAGCCTGAACGCGGCCTACCTAGGCATCGGGGCGGTCATGCTGTTCATGCTCTTCTACTACCGCCTGCCGGGGCTGCTGGCGAACGTGGCGCTGCTGCTCTACCTGTCCCTGATCATCGCGGTGACGGCGTATCTGGAGGTCACGCTGACGCTGCCGGGGATCGCGGGGATCATCCTGACGCTGGGCACGGCGGTGGACGCGAACATTATCATCTTCGAACGCCTCAAGGAGGAGTTGTGGGCGCGCAAGTCGATGCGCTCGGCGGTCGCCGCCGGCTTCGACCGCGCGTGGACCGCAATCCTTGACGCGAACGTCACGACGCTGATCGCCGCCGCGGTGCTCTACTGGCTCGGCACAAGCCTGATCAAGGGCTTCGCGATCATGCTCTTCATCGGCGTCCTCTGCAGCCTGTTCACCGCGGTCACGGTGACCCGGTGGCTGCTTACGATGGTCGCCGAGGCCCGCTGGGCCCAGAAGCGCAGTCTCTACGGAGTCGGTGAGCGCTCCGAGGACGAACAGAAGCAGCCGGCGTAGCGCGCGCGCCTCGACCGGATCGACCAACCGGCTCACCGGACGTTCGTGCCACTCGAGGAGGACAACTGGTGGATTTCTTCCGTAGGCAGAACTGGGACATCATTAAGTACACCTGGCTCTGGTTCACGATCTCGGGCATCGTCATCGCCATCGGGATGGGGTTCGTGGCCGTGCAGGGCCTGAATTGGGGCATCGACTTCACGGGCGGAAGCCTGTTGCAGTACAAGTTCGAGCGCCCACTCGTCGCCGGATCGGGCGAGGATATCGAGGTCATCCAGAAGACGCGTCAGATGCTGCAGGACATGGGTCTGGGGAAGAGTCAGATCCAGGTTGCGGGTGACGACCAGATATTCATCCGCACCCCGCAGGTCGAGAACGACGCCGAGGCGCGCGAGCGCGACGACGCGATCGAGGCCGAGCTCGGCAATATGTTCGGCGAGCGGGGCGGGGCGGTCTCCAGTCTGGGCCGTCAGACGGTCGGTCCGGTCATCGGCGAGATGCTTACCCGCTCCGCCATCGAGGCCCTGACGATCGGCGTGCTGCTCATCCTGATCTACATCACCGTGCGCTACGAATTCCGCTTCGCGGTGGCTGCGGTCATCGCCCTGCTTCACGACACGGCCATCCTTGTCGGCACGCTGGCGATCATGCAGACCGAGCTCAATAGCTGGTTCGTGGCCGCGATCCTGACCGTTCTCGGTTACTCGATCAACGACACCGTGGTCATCTTCGACCGGATCCGGGAGAACCGCGGGCTGCACCGTCGCGCTCCGATCGAGAGCGTCGTCAACGTGAGCCTGCTGCAGACGATGGCACGCTCGATCAACACGGGCGTCACGACACTCTTCACGCTGGTCGCGCTCTTCGTGCTGGGCGGGGCGACGATCGAGGGCTTCGCGCTGGCACTGATCATCGGGATCGCGTCAGGCGGCTACTCCTCGATCTTCAACGCCAGCCCGATCGTGGTCGCCTGGTATAACGCCTCGCAGCGTCGCGGCGGCCGGGTGCGCGAGGTTGCGCCTGCCCGACAGGCGCAACCGGAGGCCGCCTCCAGGCCAGCCGCGACTGCGGCAACTGAGAGGGCCGAGGACGAGGGCGAGCCTCAGGCGGAAACGCGCCCGAGTGCGCGCCAGACCATGAATGAGGCCGAGCGCGCGGCGCAGGAAGAGAAGCGCAACAAGCGGCGAGAGCGCCGGAAGAGCGACACCGAGGGCAGGGGCGGGCGCGGATCAAAGAAGCGCTTCTGATACCTGCCGGGCGGCCCTGACCCGCGGAGGAAGAGCATGCGCGAGAAGATCTTGAGAATCCTGACGGAAGAGGGGCGACTCGCCGACGCGGAGATCGCCGAGCGTCTCGGCCTGACGACCGAGGAGGTCGCCGAGACCATCGGCGAGATGGAGGCCGATAGGGTGGTCCTCGGCTACCGCGCCCTCGTGGACTGGTCGAAGACCGAGGTGGAGCGCGTCTTCGCGTACATCCTCGTCGAGGGCTCGCCCGAGCACGGGGCGGGCTTCGACCGGCTGGCCGAGCACATCGCGCGCTTCGACGAGGTGCATTCGGTGCACCTCACCTCCGGCAGCGCCGACCTCAACGTGGTGGTCGAGGGACGTGATTTCCGCGACATCGCGCTGTTCGTCGCGGAGAAGCTCGCCCCCACCTCCGGCGTCACAGGCACCTCGACCTCGTTCGTGCTCAAGACTTACAAGCTCGAAGGGCGCCTCATGGGCGAGACGCCGAGCAATCACAGACTGGCGGTGTCCCCGTGAGCGTCGAGCAGCAGACAGACCGGATCTCGCGCCTCGCGCGCGACCTGAGGCCCTCGGGCATCCGCGAATTCTTTGACCTCGTCGTCGGGATGGACGACGTCATCAGCCTCGGCGTGGGCGAGCCGGACTTCCCCACCCCCTGGCGCGCCTGCGACGCGGTCATCGAGTCGCTGCGACACGGCGCCACCTCGTACACCTCCAACCGCGGCATGCTCGATCTGCGCGTGGAGATCGCGGACTACCTCCTCGCCAGGTTCGGCGTTGACTACGATCCCGAGGAGCAGATCCTCGTCACCGTCGGCGCCAGTGAAGCCGTGGACCTCGCGATGCGCGTGCTGCTCGACCCCGGCGACGAGTTCCTCGTCACCGACCCCTCCTACGTTTCCTACGCTCCTTGCGTCGAGATGGCGCACGCTCGCGCCGTCGCGGTGCGCACCCGGCTGGAGGACGAGTTCCGCATCAAAGCCGGTCCGCTGGCCGACGCCTGCTCGGAGCGCACGCGCGGGCTGCTGTTCTGTAACCCGTCGAACCCCACCGGCGCGGTCATGCGGCGCGAGCACCTCGAGGGGGTGGCGGAGGTCGCGCGCGACCGTGACCTGCTCGTCATCTCCGATGAGATCTACGCCGAGCTGACCTACGAGGGCACCCACTGCTGCTTCCCGACGCTGCCGGGCATGTATGAGCGTACGCTGCTGCTCAACGGCTTCTCCAAGGCCGATGCGATGACCGGCTGGCGGGTCGGCTACGCCTGCGGCCCCGCGGATGTCATCGAGGCGATGACACGCATCCACGCGTACACGACCATGTGCGTGCCGATCATGGGGCAGATCGCCGCGATCGAGGCACTGCGCCACGGTGAGGACGATCGGGCGCGGATGGTTGCGGAGTACGATCAGCGGCGGCGCGTGTTCGTGAACGGTCTGAACCGCATCGGGCTCGACTGCTTCGTGCCGATGGGCGCGTTCTACGCATTCCCGTCGATCCGCTCCACCGGGCTGACCTCGCAGCAGTTCGCGAAGTCGCTGCTGGCGGACCAGCGGGTGGCGGTTGTGCCGGGCGACGCCTTCGGCGAGGCGGGCCAGGGGCACGTGCGCTGCAGCTACGCCAGCTCGATCAGCGATCTGCGCGAGGCGCTCGCGCGGATGGAGGCGTTCCTCGCGCGCCTGAGTGCGGGCGAGGTCACGATCGAGCAGTGAGCGCTCCGCGCCCCGATGATGCTCAGCCCACGACCGTCTCCCCGGTGCCCGCGCTCGAACGCGTCCAGCGCGTCACCTGGCCGAAGGTCGCGCTCACGGCACTCTCCGCGCTGATGCTCTGCGCCGCATTCCCGCCCTTCGACCTCGGCCCCATCGCGTGGTTCGGACTGATCCCGCTCTTCTTCGCGCTCACCCAGGTCCGACCGGTGGGCGGCCTCGCCCTCGGCCTGATCTTCGGCATGGTCTTCATGGGGCTCTACGCCTCGTTCATGCTCGAATACGGCTTCATCGCGTGGTTCGCCAGCGTGGCCTTTGAGGCGCTCTTCTTCGGCGTCTTCGGCCTCGCCGCCGCGATGTGCAACCGCACCGCTCACCCCGCGCTGCGCGCGCTCGCGACCGCGGGCGCGTGGACGCTCGTGGAGATGCTGCGCGGCGGCATCGGCGGACTTGGCTTCACCATCGGCGACCTCGGCTACACCCAGCACGATCAGATCCCCATGCTGCAGGCCGCGTCGATGATCGGTCACTTCGGCATCGGCTTCTTCATCGCGGCCATCAACGCGGCGGTAGCGCAGGCGGGGCTGGCGGTGGCGCCGGGCGTCCTCGTTCGGCCTCGGATGCACCCGCGGCAGTTCGCGACGCTCGCGGCCAGGACCGGGCTGGCCTGCTACGTGATCGTGCTGCTCGTCTTCATCTGGGGCGCGCTGGTGATGCGCCGGCCCGAGGACACAACCGTCGAGCCCATCGAGATCGCCGCGGTGCAGGCCGCCCTGGGCGACGGCGAGGGCACCAGCGCCGATCGCGCGGAGGAGGCCTTCGCGACCTACGAGGCGCTTTCCCAGGCGATCCCCGACGGCGTGGACGTGATCGTGTGGCCGGAGACCGCCCTCCCCGTGGCGCTCAACGTCGTGCCGGAGTATGCCGAGCGCGTTGGCGCGCTGGCGGTGGAGAAGTCGGCGTGGCTGATCACGGGCGCGTTCGAGTTCCGCGAGAACCGCGTCTACAACACACTCTTCGTCTTTTCGCCCGAGGGTGAACTCACGGACACGTACCAGAAGGCCATCCTCGTCCCGTTCGGCGAGAGCGTGCCGTGGGCCGATCGCTTCCCGTGGCTGCGCAAATTCGCGCTGCGCAACGTGGACTTCTCCCCCGGCCCCGGGCACAAGGTCTTCGACCTCGGCGGCGTCAAGGCCGGGCCGCTGATCTGCTTCGAGGCGCTCTTCCCGAACGCGGTGCGCACCAACACGCAGCTCGGCGCGCAGTTCATCTTGATCGGCACCAGCGACGCCTGGGCCGCCGGAACAAATGAGATCGAGCAGCACTCGGTGACCGCGCCGCTGCGCGCGGTGGAGGCCCGGCGCTACATCGTCCGCGCGGCGACGTGGGGGCGGTCGCAGATCATCGCGCCCGACGGTGAGGTGCTCTCCGACGTGCCGGTGGCCAAGGCGGGCGTGGCGTGGCACGAGGTCCGCCCGCGCACGGAGCTGTCGGCCTACAATCAGTGGGGTGACATGCCGCTGCAGGTCTTCTGCGGGGCGCTGCTGTGGGTCGGGTTGCTCGGTCTCCCGCGCAGGCGGCCCGGCGACGAAGACGACGCGGACGGCAACGGGCAGCCTCGGGAGGGCAGCGCATGAAGCCGCGCATCGGTGTGCTGTGCAATCACACGGATGGCGACTCGGGGCCGTTCGCTGAGCGGCAACTGGTGAACCAGCCCTACCTCGCCCGCATCGCCGATGCGGGCGGCGCCGCGCTGCTGATCCACGACTGCGCCGACGAGGAGATCGTGGCGCTGCTCGAGCTGTGCGACGGACTGCTGGTGACCGGCGGGGCGGACGTCGATCCGCGCGCCTACGGCCTCCAGCCCCACGCGAAACTCGGCGCGGTCAGCCCGCAGCGCGACCACCTCGACGCGGTCGCGGTGCGCTACGCGCTCGACCGACCCGAGCTGCCGATGCTGGGCATCTGCCGGGGCATCCAGGCGATGAACGTGGTCGCGGGCGGCACGCTGCTGCAGGACGTGGGGAGCGAGGCGCCGGGGGCGCTCAAGCACAATCAGACCGCGCCCGGATGGTACGGGACGCATGACATCGACCTGGTGGAGGGGAGCCTGCTGCGGGAGCTGCTCGGCGCGGAGCGCGTGAGCGTCAACAGCTACCACCACCAGGCGGTGGATGGCTGCGCGCCGGGCTTCGAAGTCGTCGCGCGCAGCTTGGACGGCGTCGTCGAGGCCATCGAGCGCCCGGACGCGCGCTTCTGCCTCGGGCTGCAGTTCCACCCGGAGATCATGGCGCACCGGGACGCGGCGCTCATGCGCATCTTCAGCGCGTTCGTGGAGGCCTGCGGGTAGCGCGCCGCGCCTCACTCCGCCCTGAGCGTCACCGTCCGGCCGCTCTGCACATCGTGCGCGGTCTGCGCGCCTCCGGGCCAGGCGACCTCGACAGTCACCAGGCCCTCGTAGTCGCCAAGGCCGAAGTGCAGTGTCATCTCGCTCTGATCGCCCTCGCCGGTCGCTGACTCCACCTGTCGCGTGAGCGTCCTCTCCCCCACCTGCACGCGCGCGATCGCACCGATCGCCGAGCCCGGCCCCTCCAGCTTCACGCGCACGTAGTTCCCGCCCTCGGTGGTGTTCGCGTAGAGCTTGCCGCCGGTGAGCAGGTCGAGGTCGCCATCGCCATCGTAGTCGGCCCACGACGCCTGGTAGGTCTTCACCGCGTCGATGCCCGCAGAGGCGGTCACGTCGCGGAAGTGCCAGTCGCCCTCGTTGAGGTAGAGCACGCTGTGGTCGCCGCCGTAGACGGTGCTGAAGTACAGGTCGAGGTCGCCATCGTTGTCCACGTCCGCGAGCGCCGGGCTGGCGAAGGACTCCTGCCACGCGAGCCCGGCGTCCGCGCTCATGTCCTCGAAGCGCCAGTCGGGCGCGCCGGTGTTGCGCAGGAACTGCGGGCGGTCCTGATAGTCGGGCGGGTGGCTGAAGTTGCCGACGAACAGGTCGAGGCGGCCGTCGTCATCGAGATCGCCCCACGCCGAGCCGATCGTGTGCCCGCTCAGGGGGTAGCGAATGCCGCCCGTGTAGTCGATTTCTTCCTTGGCCACGCCCGCCACGCCGCGCTCGACCGCCACGTCCGCCATCGGCAGCTCGCCCGTGTTCAGCCAGAGGATGTTCGGCTGCAGGCGGTAGTTGCTCACGTAGACGTCCGCGTCGCCATCCTCGTCGAAGTCGGCGGCGGCGACGCCACGCGCCGAACGCTTGCCCTCCTCGCTGCTCTGCCAGCTAACCACGAAGCGGCCCTCGCCCTCGTTGATGAGCGCGGCATCGAGGTAGACGGCCTCCTCCCACTTCTCATAGCCGCCCACGTAGAGGTCGAGCAGCCCGTCGGCGTTGAGGTCCACCCAGCAGGCGCCGCGCGAGTTCACCACCGGGATCTCCGGCAGCTCGGCAGCGGTGAAGGTACCGTCGCTGTTGTTGAGCGCGAGGCCGAACTTCCCGCCGAAGGTGAACAGGTCGAGGTCGCCATCGTTGTCGCAGTCGCCCCACGTGCCGCTCATCGAGCCGATGCCGTCAGGGAGCGCGGCCTGCTCGAAGCGCGCGCCGTCCAGGTTGCGGAAGAGCGTGGCGCCGATCAGCACGTCCACGCGCCCGTCTGCATCGTAGTCCGCCCAGGCGGCCTGTCCGCCTCCGGAGAGGCCGGACGCAGCACTGACGTCCACGAAGCTCGGGTCGGCGGTTGCGGACAGGGGAAGCAGCGCGATCAGGGCGGCAAGTGTCAGGCGCATGGGGCGTCCTCCCGGCGCGGCGAGGTGGCGGATCAGGGCATCCCGGCCTGGTGCAGCTCGTAGAACGTGGTGCTGACCTTCTTCACGTAGCGCTGGGTCTCGGTGATGTTCGGCACGGCATGGCCGGCGCGCTTGACGGCGTTCGGGCCCGCGTTGTAACACGCCAGCGCGAGGATCACGCGCTCGTAGTTCGAGCGACCGGCGTAGGTCCCGAGCTGCTCGGAGAGGTAGTGCACCCCGCCCTCGATGTTCTGCTGCACGTTGCGCGGATTGACGCCGAGGTAGCGCGCGGTGCCCGGCATGAGCTGCATGAGTCCGATCGCGCCCGCATGTGAGACGCAGCTCGGGCTGTACCACGACTCCCACTTGATTAGCGCGAAGATCAGCTTGTGATTGACATCGTACTGCTGGGAGTAGTAGAGCACCCATCGGACGATGTTCGCGGCCTGCTCGTCGCTGAGCTTCGGGTTGAGCTCCAGCACCCACGCCTTCCACGTCTGGACTGCGTCCACTTGGGGCGTGCCCGCAGCGGGCCGCGGCATCGGCGGCGCGGCCGTCACGCTCGGCGGCGCAGTTGGCGATACGGGCGTCTGAGGCGGCGCCTGGGGCACGGGCGGCGGCTCCTCGACCGGCTCCACCTCGCGCGGGAGGTCCCACTCATACACCCACGCCTCGAGGACGAGGTCGCCGTGCGACACGCCGACCGCGGGCGTCGCGATGACCGCTACGCGGTGGCCGACCTGCAGCTCGTCGATCTCCGTGCCCGCCTGCAGGGCCACGTACGAGCCATCGTCGAGGGTGAGCATGAGCGTGCGCTGCGGCAGGCCCTCAAGTGACGCCGCGGCGGAAGCCTTGCCGCTCACATCGCCGACCAGCTCGACGTGCGCAAAGTCTCCGGTGGCGAGAACCTGCTGAAGCGCGGCCCGCGACGCCACCGCAGCGGGAACGAGGCGCTCACGCTCGGCGAGGTAGCCCGCGACCGGGTCCTCGTAGGCCCCGGCGACAGGCGCGAGGAGCGCGAAGAGTGAGAACGCAATGCACGCGAGAAGGGATCGCCAGGTCACGCGCCCCACTTCCCTCGCGCGACGGCGTCGAAGGCGTCGTGCGCCTCGAGCCCGAAGAGCATCCACAGGTGACCGTTGGCCGCGTTGGAGATCGCGTCCGTGTCGGCCCCGGTGATGTCCCCCTCGACGACCTCGACGGTGAGCCCGCCGACCTCGTAACTGCCCATGAGGATCACCTGTCAGCGCTTAATGAAAGAGGCCGCGCAGAGGGCCTGCGCGGCCTGAAGAAATCCGCGTGACCCGCGTTGAGAGCAGGCCTGCGGCCGATGATTGCTGGTACGCCCACGGGGAGTCGAACCCCGGCCGCCGGGCTGAGAACCCGGTATCCTGACCGCTAGACCATGGGCGCACCTCTTTACAGAGGTGCATAATATACCACACGCGCCCCCTGATTGTCAAGTTCGTTTCTGCCGCTCTCACGCATCCTCAGCCGCCTGTGGGGAGAATTCCCAGCAGCCGCGCGCCGTTGTCGTAGTAGACCGCGCGGCGCTCCTCGTCGCTGAGATTCGCGCCCACGAAGACCGCCATCGTGAACGCCGGGTCGAGCAGATCCATGTCCGAACCGAAGACGATCTGCCCGGCCCCGCAGCGCTCCAGCGCGTAGCGGACCTTCCCGCGCCCCGCGTGGCTGCAGCAGAAGTCGAGGTAGATGTTCGGGTGCGCGACCGCGAGCTCGACAGCCGCCGGGTAGTTCGACCCGAAGCTGTGCGCGACGATGATGTTCAGGTCCGGGTAGGCGCGCGCCCACTGCCCGAGGTCCGCGGCGTCGCCGGGGTGGACCTTCACGAGGCTCGTGCGCCCCGCGATCTCCGCCACCAGCTCGTGCATCCGTGGCGCGGAGGTCGGGGTGGCGGAGTAGCTCGTGTGGATCTTGCAGCCGACCGCGAACTCCTCGGGCAGGTAGCGGTCCATCTCCGCGCAGCTTCGTGCGATGAAGTTCGGGTTCACGTAGGCGTACATCAGCAGCCGCTCGTGCTCGCGCGCGGCCTCGGCCATCTCCGCGTTGCCCGCCTCCATGTCGTAGTTGAGCGCCAGCGACGAGGACGCGGCGAGCCGCTCGATGTCGTAGCGCTCGCACAGCCGCACCAGCGAGTCCGCGGTGCCGCAGTTCGGCAGGGCGAACGGCCAGTAGCCCAGGTGTCCGTGCATGTCAATCTTCTTCATGCCGCTCCCTCCCCGAGGAACGCGAGCGCGTTGTCATGCAGGTAGCCTCGCCGCTGCTCGTCGGTGAGCTCTGCGTGCCGCGCCATCAAGAGCGGCGCCAGGAACTCCCGCTCGGGCGAGTTCGAGCCGAAGATCACGCGATCCTCTCCCCCACGCTCCATCAGCCCCTCCAGCGCGAACGGGCCGTCCTGCACGTGCGCGTCGCAGTGCATCGTCGGGAATTCCGCGAGCACCGCCATCAGCTCGCCGATGTTCGCGTAGCCGCCACCGATCAGCAGCACCGGCAGCTCCAGGTGGGCGAGCAGATGCGCAACGCGCGTGGCCTCACCGTAGGCGCTCGCGGGGACGATCGCGCGCGCGCCAAGCTCCGCGAGCGTCTCGCAGATCTTGATGAAGGGCAGGAACTCGAACGGCCAGCCCTGCTGGTGCGGGAAAAAGCGGAAGACCGAGCAGCCGCGGTCGAAGCAGCGCCGCGCCTCGTCCTGCTGATCGAAGTAGCGGCGCGGGTCGAGCACCGCCGCCGGCCGCAGGACTTCGTGCGCCTCGCACGCGCGGAGCGTCTCGTCGTTGCCCTGCGGCCCGGTGTACCAGACCGCGTGCAGCGAGCAGGTGTACGCGCGCTCGACCTCGTGCTCGCCGAGGACGGAGAGCAGCGAGTCGAGGCCGAGGTCGGACTCGCGCGTGCGGTCGATCCCGAAGCTCGTGACCATGTCGATGATCCCGGCCAAAGCCATCACCTCGTAGTTGCGCGACGGGCGTCAGTTCGCGAAGCGCTCGAAGACCGCCTCGTTGCGCTGCTCGTCCGGAGCGTCGCGCATGATGCGCATCGGCAGCTCCAGCGCGTAGCGCTCGGGTCGGGCGCAGGTGCTGTCGTCGCAGGGCTGCGCCACCAGCGTCAGCCGCAGCGGCGCGTTGCCCGCAGGCGCTTCGCCTGTGGCCGCGCCTGGCAGCACCTTCACGCGCGCGAGCACCCACGCCTCGCCCTCGTAGACCGCCAGCGGCTCGTCGCTGAAGGCCGGCTCGACCGCGATCGCATCCGGCCACGTCGCCTCCATCAGCGCGTAGGGCGCGCCCTCCTCCAGTTCGATCTCCGTCGCGACCAGGTAGTCCTGCAACGGCTTGTGCGCGTTGATGTGCCAGCCGTCAGCGATAGTGATGCGCAGCGCGACCGCCACCTCGCCGCCCGGCTCGGCGGTCCGCCGCGACGCCCACGCCGCCACCGTCACGGGCCCGCGCTGCGTACGCGCGTCCGGCTCGGCCTCGACCGCCACCGGCGCGACCTCGGCCGCGTCGCCGGCGAGATTGAGGTAGTGCGCGGTCGCGAGCAACATCATCCCCGTGGACGTGGGTGCGTTGCGCATCGCGGCGGAGAAGGCGCGCAGCGTGCGTCCGGCGGCCTCGGAGTAGCGCTCCTCGCCGGTCAAGTCGGCCAGTCGCACCAGCGCGAGCGCCGCCATCGCGTTGCCCGACGGGATCGCCTGGTCGAAGGGGCGCTTGACGCGCGCGAGCAGCTCCTCGCTGTCGTGCGCGGTCAAGAAGAAGCCGCCCTGCGCCCGGTCTTCGAAGAGCCGCAGCGTCTCGTCGGCGAGCCACCGGGCGTCGGTCAGCCAGCGCTCGTCGCCGGTCGCGACGTGCAAGTCGAGCAGGCCGACGGCGAGGAACGCGTAGTCGTCGAGGTAGCCGGGCTGCTTGACCGCACCGTCACGCCAGACGCGCATCAGGGCGTTGGCACGCTGCCCGTCCACGCGCATCTCACGCAGGATGAAGTCGGCGGCCCGCACAGCGGCGTCGATGTAACGCTGCTCGCCGAAGACGCGCCCGGCGGTCGCGAGCCCGGAGATCATCAGCCCGTTCCACGAGGCCAGCACCTTCTCATCGCGGTGCGGGCGGACGCGGCTGCTGCGGCGCTCGCGGAGCTGCTCCTCGGCCTGCCGCAGGAACGGCCGCAGGGCATCGTCCGCCAGTCCGGCAAGGCTGATGTGCGGGATGTTCGCGTTGGAGCGGTGCCCGGAGACTTCGTCGACGAAGTTCCCATCGGCGCGGATGTTCAGGAGCTCGCACGCGAGCGCGGCGCGTTCACCGCCGAGCACCTCGGTGACCTCGTCGCGCGTCCAGAGGTAGAACTTGCCCTCAACGCCCTCGCTGTCGGCGTCCAGCGCGGAGTAGAAGCCGCCCGCCTCATCGGCCATCTCACGCAGAGCCCAGTCGCAGATCCCCCGCGCGGCGACCTCGTAGTCCTGCGAGCCGGTCGCCTGGTGCGCGAGGGCGTAGACGGCGGCGAGCTGCGCGTTATCGTAGAGCATCTTCTCGAAGTGCGGGACGAGCCAGTAGGCGTCGGTCGAGTAGCGGTGGAAGCCGCCGCCGACGTGATCGTGGATGCCGCCCCGGGCCATCGCGTCGAGGGTCTCGTAGGACAGGCTTTCGGGCCTGTCACCAGCACGTGGTCCTCCATTGACAGGCTGGAAAGCCTGTCCTACGAACAACAGAAGCCGCAGCGCGCTGTGCGGCGGGAACTTCGGCGCGCCGCCGAAGCCGCCGTAGCGCTCGTCGAACTGATCGGAGAGTGCCTCGACCGCGCCGCCAAGCAGCTCGTCGCTCAGCGGCATCGGCGCGAGTTCGCGAGGCGCGACGGAGCCGCGCACGGCCTCCTGAAGCTGCGCGGCCTGCGCCTCGACGTCGTCGCGCTGCTCGTCCCAGGTGTCGGCGAGCTTGCCGAGGAGCTCGCGGAAGCCGGGGACGCCGGGCGCGCCCTCGGGCGGGAAGTACGTGCCCGCATACCACGGGCGGGCGTCGGGAGTGAGCCACACGGAGTTGGGCCAGCCGCCGCGGCCGACCATCAGCTGCGTCGCGGCCATGTATATCTCATCGACGTCCGGCCGCTCCTCGCGGTCCACCTTGATGGGCACGAAGCGCTCGTTGAGGAGCTCGGCGATGCGCTTGTTCTCGAACGACTCGCGCTCCATCACGTGGCACCAGTGACAGGTGGAGTAGCCGACCGACAGGAAGACGGGGCGGTCGAGCTCGCGGGCGCGCTCGAAGGCCTCGTCGGACCACGGCCACCAGTCCACGGGGTTGCGCGCATGCTGCAACAGGTAGGGGCTCGTCTCGAAGATCAGGCGGTTGAACTGCTCGCCACCATCAGGGGGAAGCTGCTCGATCTCATCGCGCGACGGAAGCTCCTGCCTCATCGTCTCCACCTCTCCGGCGCGGCACGGCAAGCTCGCCAGCACGAGCGCGGCGACCACGGCCGCGAGGGCGGGGCGGCGAAGCGGCGCGCGCGCCCCCATCAGCGCTCCGCCAGCATCTCCGCGGCTATGCCTGCCATTGCGCGGCCCATCTCTTCGGTCGAGGAGGCGCCACCCATGTCCGGGGTGCGCACCTCGCCCGCCGCCACGACCGAGCGCACGGCATCCTCGACCGCCCGCGCCGCCGCCTGCTCGCCGAGGCGCTCGAGCATCATCGCGAGCGTAAGCAGCGACGCCGTCGGGTTGGCGATGCCCTTCCCGGAGATGTCCGGCGCCGAGCCGTGGCAGGGCTCGAACATCGCGGGGAAGTGACCGTCGCCGAGGTTGGCCGAGGGTGCGAAGCCAAGGCCGCCGAGCAGTGCCGCAGACAGGTCGGTGAGGATGTCACCGAAGAGGTTGGGCGCGACCACGACGTCGAGGCTTTCGGGCTTGAGCACGAAGCGCATCGCCAGCGCGTCGATGTTGTTCCACTCGCTCTGCACGTCGGGGTGCTCGCGCGCGACGTCGGCGAACACGTCGTTCCACAGCGACATCCCGTGCTTCATCGCGTTGGCCTTCGTGGCGCTCGTGACGAGGCGCCGGCCGTCGCGCTCCTCGGCGAGCAGGAACGCGCGCTCGATGACGCGCCGCGAGCCCGCCTCGCTGAAGACGCCGGTCTGCAGCGCGATCTCCGATGACTGCTCGAAGACTTTGCGCATCGCGACGATCTCGGCGACCTGAGGGTCATCGGGGGCGAAGCGCCCGCCGAGGCCTACGTAGATGCCCTCGGTGGCCTCGCGGACCACGGTGAAGTCGATCGCGTCGGGCGCGGGGCGCGCGAGCGGGTAGGGGGCGCCGGGAAGGGGTTTGACCGGGCGGATGTTCGCGTACTGATCGAAGCCGAAGCGGATCGCGAGCACCGGTCCGACACCCGCGACCTCCTCAGGCGCGATGCGTGGGTCACCGACCGCGCCGAGGAAGATCGCGTCGTAGTGTGCGAGCATCGCGATGGCGTCGGCGGGCATCGTGTGCCCGTGCTCGACGTAGTACCTGCAGCCCCACGGGAAGAGCGTCGTCTCGTACTCGAAGCCCGCGGGCTCTGCGACCGCGTCGAGGACGCGCAGAACCTCCGCCACGACCTCCGGCCCGATCCCGTCTCCGTCAATGACCGCGATCCTGTGACTGCTCATGCGTCGCCTCACACGCTGTCCGGTATCTGGTAGTTCGGCGCTTCCTCGGTGATCGTGATGTCATGCGGGTGGCTCTCATGCATGCCGGCCGCGGTGACGCGGACGAACTTCGTCTCGGTCATGAGCGCATTGATGCTGCGCACGCCGCAGTAGCCCATGCCCGACTGGAGGCCGCCCATGAGCTGATGGACGACCGCGGAGAGCGAGCCCTTGTAGGGCACGCGGCCCTCCAGGCCCTCGGGCACAAGCTCCTCCTCGCGAACCACGTTGCCCTGGCCGTAGCGATCGCGGACCGACGAGCGGTCCTTCATCGCGGCGATCGAGCCCATGCCGCGGTACTCCTTGTATGTGCGGCCACGGTAGAGCACCGTCTCGCCGGGGCTCTCCTCGGTCCCGGCCAGCAGCGAGCCGATCATGACGCAGTCCGCGCCCGCGGCGATGGCCTTCGTGATGTCACCTGAGTAGCGGATGCCGCCGTCGGCGATGACGGTGACGCCGAGGCTCTTCGCGGCCTCGCGGCAATCGCTGATCGCCGTGACCTGGGGTACGCCCGCGCCCGCGACGATGCGCGTGGTGCAGATCGAGCCGGGCCCGATGCCGACCTTCACACCGTCCGCGCCCGCCTCGACCAGCGCCTCAGTGCCTTCGGCCGTGCCGACGTTGCCCGCAACAACCTGCAGCTCGGGGAACTCGCCCTTGAGCCAGCTCACGGTGTCGATCACCCCGATGGAGTGGCCGTGGGCGGAGTCGATGATGACCAGGTCCACGCCGCGGTCTACGAGCAGGCGGGCGCGCTCGCGCGCGTCGTCGCCTACGCCGACCGCCGCGCCCACGCGGAGGCGACCGTGCTCGTCCTTGCAGGCGCTCGGGAACTGCGCGACCTTCTCAATGTCCTTGATCGTGATCAGCCCGCGCAGATAGCCTGCCTCATCAACCACCGGCAGCTTCTCGATCCGGTGCTTGTGCAGGATCGCCTTCGCCTCCTCGAGGGTGGTGCCCTCACGGGTGGTGACGAGGCCCTCGCGGGTCATCGCGTCCTCGACGCGTTTGGCGAGGTCGGTCTCGAAACGCAGGTCGCGGTTGGTGAGGATCCCGAGCAGCTTCTCGTCGGGGTCGGTGATCGGCAGGCCGGAGATGTGATACTCCGACATGATCTGCAGCGCCTCGGCGACAGTCTGCAGCGGCCCGAGGGTGATCGGATCGATGATCATGCCGCTCTCAGAGCGCTTGACCCGGTCCACCTCGAGCGCCTGAGCCTCGGGGTCCATGTTGCGGTGGATGATGCCGATGCCGCCCTCACGCGCGACTGCGATCGCCAGGCGCGATTCGGTCACACGGTCCATCGCCGCGCTCACGATCGGGATGTTCAGCCCGATGGTCGGGGTAATGAGCGTGTTGATCGCCACGTCATACTTGTCGCTCACGGCCTTCGACGGCAGGAGCAGCACGTCGTCAAAGGAGAGACCTTCCTTCTCAAAGCGGCCCTCCATCGTGTCACCTCCGTGGATTCCGCGGCGTCCGGGAGTGGATATTGCCTTTCATGTTACCCGGCCCGCAACGCGGTGAAACCTGCTACGCAAGATCGAGGTTGGCCCAGATGAGCTCCTCGTACTCCCAGGGCCTGTTGAGGAACTCGAAGCGCTCCGGCGCCTCGGCGCAGGCCTGGTACATCGGCACGTCCCAGGTCAGCCCGAGTTCGGGCACCTCGCGCACTTCCGCCCAGCGCACCGCCGGGACGCCCCGTGCGTAGCTGTTGTTCTCAATGTAGCTCGGCTCGCCGCCATCGTCCACCACGTACCAGGCGAAGCCGCGCGCGGCCTCGGTGGTGCCGTAGAACGAGCTGAAGCGGCTGCTCACCCAGTTGCTCATCATCAACGGTTGGTCGAGCGTGTTGACGGTCACGTGCCCGTATCCGGGCGGCATGATGATCTTCTGTCCGGCCTTCACGCGGCACAGGATGACGTCCTCGACCACGACCTCGTCGGGCGAGGCGGCGTAATCGTCGAGCGCCTGCATGATGTAGAGCGCCTCCCCGTAGAGGATCTCGTAGACCTCCGGGTAGGAGTGCCGCGTGCCGGGAATCATCGGGTGGTAGTGCCCGGAGGTCTTCATGTACTCAGGGCCGAGCATGACCGACTGGAACGCGCTGACATCGTAGCGCAGATCATGGGCCTCGTAAAGGCCCGCGTCCTCGGGCATGCCCGTGTTGCGGAACATCCAGTAGATCACGTCCGGGCCCTCGGCGTCCGGATCGAGCAGCACCGGCCGGAGCGCGTCGAGTTCGCGCGTGCTGTACTGCGGCATGCGTATTTCCGAGCCGAACGACAGGCCGACGGTGTCCGGGTCGAACTTGAGCGGGTAGCCCGCAAGGTTACTCAGATCGATCATTGTCACGGTCCTCCTGGGTGCGTTAGTCACGGGTCGGAGCGAGCGCCGGCGCCTTCCATCGCGACGGCGGCCGCCCCGATCACGCCTGCGTCATATCCTAGCTCGGCCGGCACGATCGGCGTCTGAGCCGCCGGTCCGAGGGTGTGCGTGCAATGCGATGCGCGGACCGGCGCGAGGAAGACCTCGCCCAGCTCCGCCACGCCTCCGCCGATCACGATGCGCTCCGGGTCGAGCAGTTGCGCCGCGTTCGCCAGCGCCAGCCCCAGCCACCACGCGGCCTCGTCGATCACCTCAAGGGCCTGAGGGTCACCCGCCAGCGCGGCTTCGCCGACCTCCCGGCCGGTCATCTCCCGGTGCAGCCGCTCCCGCGCGCGGCGGGCGATCGCGGTGCCGGAGGCGAGCACCTGCAGGCAGCCGCGCTTGCCGCACTCGCAGACGGGGCCGTCGGGGCTGAGCACCATGTGCCCGATCTCCCCCGCGCTCGACGTCGCGCCGACGTGCAGCCGCCCGTCGAGCAGGACCGCGCCACCGATGCCGGTGCCAACGTTCACGTAGAGGAGGCTGCTCGCCCCTCGCCCCGCGCCAAAGCGCGCCTCCCCAAGGCCGCCCGCGTCTGCATCGTTCGCCAGCCACGTCGCCATGCCGAGGCGCTCGGCCATCAGCCGCCCCAGCGGCAGGCCCTCCCACCCTGAGCTGAGGAACGAGCCGCGGACCTCGCCGCTGCGCGTGTCCACCGGCCCGCCAAAGCCGATCCCGGCGGCCTCAAGCGCGGTGTCCGCCTGGCCCATCAGCTCCTGCGTCAACCGCACAAGCGCCTCGACCGCCTCGTCAGCGGTCGGAGGCGCCTCGCCACGTCTAAGCGCCAGCACACGACCATCGCGCGACACAAGCGCCGCGCTCAGCCGCGTGTTGCCGACGTCCAGCCCGAGGAAAGCCGTCGCCACGTCTCCTCCCGAGGGGCGCGCGCGACGCGCGCGCGGTCCGCGCGGAACTGCGTTCGCACAAATGAAGTCGATGGAGCCATCCGGCTCCACCGCACTGTTCGCCTGACAGCGCGCGCAGACCTCCGCGAGTGCCGCTCACCGCGCGACCACGACGCCGCGATCTCCCTGGAAAAAGCCCTCACCCGCCAGCGGCTCGGTGTGCAGCACCGTGAGCCTGCTGGACCTTACCTCGACGGCGCCGATCACATCTGCGCCGCGGAAGATCACCAGCTTCGCCCCCTGCTTGATCCGCGGCTCGGCCGGGCCGTCCATCAGCACCCGCCCGTCGGGCAGCGTCGCCACAACGATGGCCGACGCCGCGTCGAAGGACGCCAGCTGCCGCGCGGCATCCGTCGCCGCCTCGGTCAGCGCGCGGTCGAGCGCGCCATCGAGTGGCTCGCCCTGCTCCCGCGTAGCCGACGCCACGCCGCGTGCGGATGCGAGGCTGTTGCCGCCGAGGGTCTCCACGAGCTCGACCAGCAGCGTGACCTGAGCGATCCCGCGTCTTGGATTGAGCTCGCAGGTCTCCACGAGGCCCGCCGCCGCCAGCGGCGCGCGCATCCGCTGACCGAGCATCTGCAGGTGGCCGACCGCGAACGGAGCTTGCACGCCCTCGGCCTCGCACAGCCGCAGCAGCCACGCCGGATCGGCCGGCTCCCACGGAGCGTCGGTGCGCAGGGCCGCCCAGGTCGCGTCGGCGGCTCGGCGGCCGATCATGCGGTCGGGCAGGTCGGCGGGGTCGGCGAAGGGGAAGACCGCGACGCTGGGAGTGAGGACGCTCGGCGCGTCCTCGGCGAAGCACGCGGGAACGAGTCCGAGCGCAACGAGCGCAAGCAGTGCGGCCAGCGGCCACGGCGCGGGGCGCAGTCCGGTCACAGCTACTCAGCGGCCCCCTCGACGACGCAGGCGCCACGCCTCTGACTGACCTGCAGCCCGGCGGCCTCCGCGATGGCGCGCAGCGCGGCGGCGGCGGGGATCGCGTCGTCGGCCCGTGCGGTGACCGTCGCGTCACCCACGCCCGGATCGACGATCACGCGCATCCCCGACTGCCGCGTGATCTCCGCCACGGCCTCGCGGATCGGCGTGCCAACAAAGTTGAACTGCACCGGGCGATCGGCGGGCGGCACCGGCGCGGTGAACTCTCCCATGCCAACGTCGAGCTGGGTGTCCACCACGGGGTCGGTGCTGCGGATACGCAGCGTGACCGCCTGCGTGCCGGGCCTGTGCGCCAGCATGCGCACGCTCAGCACGGTCTCCTGACCGGCCGCGAGCGGCCCCTCGAACAGCACGCCATCGTCACCCAGGCCGACGAGCTCAAGGTCCTCCGAGCCCGCGACGGTCAACCGCGCGCGCGCCACGTCGGCCTCCGCCTCCAGCCGGATCGTCGCGGCCACGATCGTGCCGGCGACCCTCTCATGCGGCGGCGTGACGCCGACGGTGAAGGGCGTTCCCTCGCCGACGCGGGCGCTGCCGCCCTCACCTGCGTCGAGGTAGGCCGGCGGCGCGAGCTTCATCACGTCCGGCTCCGGCGCAGCTCCCATCGCGGCGACCATCGCCCCCCTGGCCGCACGCGATCCGGCTGGACCAGCGGGTCCCGCTGGTCCGGCGGGACGGCTCGCACCGGCAGGCCCGGCGAGTACCTCGGCCGGCTGGTACGCGCTCACCCCGTGAGCTTCCGCCGCGGGAGCGGCCGCTCCTGGAGCAATCGTGGGTGTGCCAGACCGCTCGTCAGCGTCCGCCGCGCGGCCGACATGATCGCTTCGCGGCTGCGGCGGGGGCGGCTGGATGGCGGGCACCTCTTCAGGAGCAGGTGCACGCCCGCTCGGCGGCGCCGGGCGCGGACGCTCGGGAGTGACCGTTTCCGTGGAGGCCGTCGGCACGTCGCGCGTCCCGGTGCGACGATCCGCCCCACGGGGCGTCGGCGCGGAATCAGCAGGCTGCGCGCCGGCCGCGGCGGCCTCGTCGGCTGCGACTTCGTTGGGAGCGGTCTCAGCGATCGGCGCCTCAGCAGCGACCTCGGTGTCGGGCGTTCTGGCCTCGGCCGGCGCGCCCTCGCCGTCGGTCGCGACCGCGTCATCGGCCGGCGCGCCTCGCTCAGCCATCAGCGCGCCCGGCACCTCGCCTGTCTCACGCTGGTAGGTGATGAAGCCGATCGACAGCATCAGCACGACCGCGGCGGCGGCGGCAAAGCCGGCCGCAATCGGCTGCCAGCGCCGCCACCACACGTGATCGGGCTCACCAACGGCCCCGGGGATCGCACGAAGGCGCTCACGCAGCTCGGCGGGCGGCTCGACCTCCGGGAGGCCGTGCAGCACGCCCACGAGCCCGCGCACCTGCGCAAGGGCACGCGCGCACTCCGGGCACGCAGCCACGTGCGCGCGGACCTCCCGCTCTGCGTCGGGCGGGAGATCTCCCACGAGGAACTCCGTCAGCTTGTCCAGGCACTGCTCACAGGTCATCGTTGCATGTCCTGACTGTCCGGTCTGCAATCACGGGTATGACGGCGTCATGCGTCGAAAAGTTCCACCCACGGCTCCATCTCATCGCGCAGCGCCAGTCGCGCGCGATTGAGCCGCGACTTTACCGTGCCCAGCGGGATCGCCAGCACCTGCGCGACCTCCTGGTACGACAGCCCGCGGATGTCGTAGAGCACGATCACCGTGCGGAAGTCCTCGGAGAGCCGTCCGATCGCCTCATGCACAAGCTCCTGCAGCTCGCGCTGCTCGGCGGTGCCGGAGGGCTCGTCGGTCAGGTCGGGCAGCTCCCGCTCGCCGGCGAGCTCGCCGTCCTCGTCCTCATCAGTGAGGCTCAGGGGCTGGTTCTTCCGGCGGCGGAGCTGGTCGAGGCATACGTTCATGGTGATGCGGTAGAGCCAGGTGCCGAAGCTCGCGTCGCCGCGGAAGGAGGTGATCGCTTCGAAGACTCGGACGAAGGTGGTCTGCGTGGCGTCGGAGGCGGCGCTGGGGGTGGACAGCATCCGGTAGGCGATGTTGTACACGCTGCTGTAGTGAGCCTGCACGAGACGGTCGAATGCATCCGCGTCGCCCGCTCGCGCAGCCCTGATCAGATCGGCCTCCGACCGGTTCGCCGCCATGCCATGACCTGTTGCCATCTCAAAGCTGGGTCTTGAAGACCTCATCCCCCTCGATGAGGACCTTGATCTGCTTGCCGGGTCTGCCGTACGTGTCCAGCTTCACCCGATCGCCGGGGCGGCGCAGCCGGTCGTAGGTGGTCTCGAGGTCGTCGTCATAGCCCTCACGCACCACGACGCGCTGGAGCGCATCGCCCCTCGGCACGATGACCTCCACCCGCCGGAAGACCATGCGCTGCGGCTCCCCGTCCTCGTCATCGCCCTCGACCTCCACCACGCCGAACTCCGGACCGCCGCTCACCTGCGCCATCACGCGCTGGCCCTGAGCGATCTTGCGTCCGGCCGGCGGGTCCTGATGAACGATCTCGCCCTCCGGTGACCCCGACCGGATCTTGCCGCCATCCACGAGCGCGAGCCCCTGCTTCTCCAGCACCTTCTCCGCCTCGTCGAGGCGCAGGCCGACCACGCGAGGCACCTTGACCTGCGCCGCTCCCATGCTCACAACGAGCGTTACCTCGCGGCCCTCGCGCACGACCATGCCTTCCGGCGGCGTCGTCGCTGCCACGTAGCCGGGGTCAACGTCCTCCCGATAGACGGAGCGCACACGCCCGACCTCGAGCGCGTCCTGCTTCAAACGGTCCTCAGCCTGCTTGCGCTCCAGCCCCACCACCATCGGCACCCGAACCTCCTGCGGAAGCCGGCCGAGGAACCAGATGACGCCAAGCGCGATCGCGCCGCCGATCAGGGCGATGGTCAGCACCGTCGTCAGCGACCCGAGGATGAAGTTGCCGATGACATTCAGGACTGCGAGGAGCGCCTTCATCTGCCGGCTCCGCTCAGGTCCGTCCGTGTCCGCTTCGATCTCAGCGTCACTGTCCGCGTCGGCCGGCGCGCCGGCGTCCTCGCCACCGGCTGCCCCGCCACCGGCGCCCTGCGCCCGGTGGATCGCCTGGGCCACGCGGGCTGCATCGAGCGTCCGCCCGTCATCCACGGCCGCCACGACCTGCCGGGCCGCTTCCCGCAGCAGCTCCGCGTTCGCACCGCCACGCGCGCCATCCAGCAGCTCCGAAGTCAGTCGCGCCCAGTCACGCACGTCCGCCGATGGCGACGCCGACGCCCGAGGGCCCAGCGCCACGCCCGTGAGCAGCAACGCTCTGCCATCGGAGAAGACCGTGGCGCGCGCCACCGCCCCGTGGCTCAGGCCCTGCCGGTGCAGGTAGGCCAGCGCCTCCAACAGCCCGAGCAGCCCGTTCGTCAGGGCCTCCCCGCGTGGGAGACGGCAGCGCCCGTCGCTCAGCGACCGAGCCTGCCCCACCTCCTCCACGACGCGGCGGCCCTCGCCGTCGGCCTCCGCCTCAACCACGCGCGCGAGTCCGGGGTGCCGCAGCAGCGTCGCCTGAGGCGCGCCGCCTTCACCATCCCCCGCCACCAACTGTGCGGACGCGTCCGCAGGCCGACTGACCAGCAGGCCGCGGTCGCGGTCAGCGTCATATCCGAGCCAGCGCCGCCAGCCGCCGACCGGGTCGATCGCCGTCAGTTTCTCCTCCAGCTCAATCACGCTGCCCAACGCCGCTTCCTCGCGTCAGATTCGCGCTACGCAAGCACCGAACGAACCGCCCTGCGGACCAGCTCAAGGTCCACGTCATCAACGATCTCGAAGCTGCCGATCGCGGGCACGAGCGGCATGCGCAGCTTCCCCGCCACGATCTTCTTGTCTCGCTCAAGCGCCGCCAGCGCCACCGGCTCGCCCACGCCCGCCACCTCCGTCGGCAGCCCGTACGCGGCGACCAGCGCCTCCTGCCGCGACACCGTCTCCTGATCCGCAAGCCCAAGCCACGCCGCCAGCCGGCTCTCCGCCACGATGCCGGCCCCGACGACCTCCCCGTGCCGCAACGCCCAGCCCTCGGCCGCGCGCTCCAGCGCATGCCCGACCGTGTGCCCGTAGTTGAGGACCGCGCGCAGCCCCGCCTCGTGCGGGTCCTGCTCGACGACCCCCGCTTTGATTTGACAGTTGCGAGCGACAAGGTACTCCAACACCACGCCATCGCCGCGGAGAACCGCGTCCCGCCGACTCTCAAGCAGCGCGAACATCTCCGCGTCAAAGCAGCACGCGTGCTTGATGATCTCCCCCAAACCGGAGCGCAGCTCAACCGCCGGCAGCGTCGCCAGGGCCGCCACGTCGGACACAACCGCGACCGGCTGATGGAAGGCGCCCGCGAGGTTCTTCCCGGCGTCGAGGTCCACCGCGGTCTTGCCGCCGATGCTGCTGTCCACCTGCGCCAGCAACGACGTCGGCAGATGCACGAGGTCGATGCCACGCATGTACGTCGCCGCCACGAAGCCCGCGAGGTCGCCGACCACGCCGCCGCCAAGCGCGAACACGGCGCCGCCACGGTCGAGCCCCGCCTCGGCCAGGGCCCCGAGCAGATCGCCCGCGACCTCCAGCCGCTTGCTCGACTCGCCATCGGGCACCGTCAGCACCGCAACGTCCCACCCGACCTGCGCCAGCGCCCGCTGCACGCGCTCGGCGTAGAGCGGCCCGATGCGATCGGTCGTGATCAGCGCCGCACGCACACCGGCCTCGCGCGCAGGCACAATCTCCCCGAGGGACTCCAGCAGGCCGCGACCGACCGTGATCGCGTAGCCCGGGTCCGGCAGATCCAGCGGGATCACCGTCTGCGCCCCGGCCAGCCAGCGCCCGCGCGCATCGGCGGCCAGGAACTCGGCGATCGCGTCCACGACTTCCTCCGGCGAACGAGCGTCGGTCGCGACATGAACGTCCGCCCGCGCGTAGCACTCCTGGCGCGCCGCAAGCAGTTCCTCGATGCGCCCCGCGGGATCGGCCACCCGCAACAGCGGGCGGTTCGCGTCGGCGGACGTGCGTGCCAGCACCGTCTCCCCCGCCGCGGTCAGGCAGATGATCGGCCCCACCTGCCGCAGCGCCGCCACGTTCGCATCGCGCAGGAGCATGCCGCCGCCGGTACTGACCACCCGTCCGGGCGTGGCCAACGCATCCGCCAGCGCCTCGCTCTCGAGGTCGCGGAAGTGCTCCTCACCATGCGCAGCGAAGATCTCCGGGATCGATCGCCCGGCGTGCGCCTCGATCCGCTCGTCCGTGTCGATGAAGGCCATTCCGAGGCGCTCGGCAAGCAGCCGCCCGACGGTCGTCTTGCCGGTGCCCATGAAACCTGTGATAGCGATCGCATCCGCGGGCGGCTCAAGCATCATCATCGGAGGCCCGCCCCTCTCCCCACGCCCCCGCCAACCTCCCGACGTAGCGCTCGTGCGCGGCCAGCAGGTCGGCCATGCATGCGCCACCGAACAGCTCCACCGCCGCGGAGGCGAGCACCAGCGCGAGCATCGCCTCACCCACCACGCCGGCCGCCGGAACCGCGCACACGTCCGAACGCTCGGCGTGCGCCTGCGTCGGCTCACCGGTGCGCACGTCCACGGAGGGCAGCGGGGCAGTCAGCGTGGGGATCGGCTTCATGACCATACGCACCACGACGGGCTCACCGTTGGTCATGCCGCCCTCGATGCCGCCGGCACGGTTGGTCGGGCGCGTGACAGGCCAGCGCGTGCCGGCCTCCGCGGGAAGAATTGCGTCGTGGAACTGCGAACCGGGAAGCTCACCGGCGTCGAAGCCCGCGCCGATTGCGACGGCTTTGATCGCGGGAATGCCCAACATCGCGCCGGCGATGCGCCCGTCGAGGCGGCTCTCCCACGAGACGTGGCTGCCGAGACCGGGGGGCACGCCGTCAGCCACCAGCTCCAACTCACCGCCGAGGCTGTCACCATCGGCCCGCGCGCGGTCGATCGCCTCGCGCATAGCCCCGGCGGCTCCCTCGTCGGCGCAGCGCACATCGGACGACTCGACCTCGGCCCAGGTTGCGTCGGATCCGTCGAAGGCCTCGTCGCGGACGCCGCCGGTCGCGACCGTCCGGGACCGGACCGTCACGCCGATGGCGGCGAGCAGCGCGCGGCAGATCGCTCCGGCCGCGACGCGGGCAGCGGTCTCGCGCGCGCTGGCGCGTTCGAGCACGTTGCGCATGTCCGTGTGGCCGAAGCGCGCGAGGCCCGCCAGGTCGGCGTGTCCCGGCCTCGGCACCGAAACGGTCCGGCCACTCACCCAACCGGATGGAGACGGGTCCGCGCCCATCTCCTCGCGCCAATTCTCCGAGTCACGGTTCTCAACGACCATGCAGACCGGCGAGCCAAGCGTCTGTCCGTGCCGAACGCCGCCGGTGAAGCGGACGACGTCGGCCTCGATCTTCATCCGGCCCCCACGTCCGTAGCCCGCCTGCCTGCGGGCGAGGTCGCGGTTGACGATCTCCGCGGTCACGCCCAGCCCGGCAGGGACCCCGCCAAGTATCGCCGTGACACACCGCCCGTGGGACTCTCCCGCTGTCGTCAACTCAAGTGCGGAGCGCACGAGCAACCTCCAAGTACTGACGAACGGCACAGCGCTCTGTGCCGTCCGTCGTGTGCAGCTCTTTCATCGGCGCCGGAGCGCCGCTGTCGGCTAGTAGGCGCTCGACGCGTCCCTCACGATCTTCGGCGTGACGAAGATGAGAAGCTCGCTGTTGTTCTTCTCGACGCGCCTGGACTGGAAGAGCTTGCCGATGATCGGGATCTGGTGGAGCAGGGGCGTCTTCCGGACGTTCACCGACTCGTCGGCGCGGATGACGCCGCCGAGAACCACCGTCTCACCGTCCGGGACGCGGACCATCGTCTCCACGTACTGCGAGGTGATGATCGGGATCCGCTCGCCGTTCGGGCCCTCGACCGTGCCAACCTGATCCTGCAACTGCGGCGCCAGCAGCATCTTCACCGAATCGTCCGGGTTGATCTGCGGGACGACCGACAGTTCGTTGGAGACGGTCACCGAGTCAGAGGTGTAGTCCACGGTGCGCTGGCCGAACTGGTTGTAGCTGATGGTCGCGGAGAAGTAGGGGATCTCCGTCTCGAACGAGATCGAGCCGGGCATTCCGTTCATGCAGACGATGCGCGGCTCATTGACGACCGTCGCCTGGCTGGTGTTAATCAGCACCGACAACTCGGCCCACCAGCGGCCGCGCCCGAAGCGAATGCCGTTGTTGGCGGCTTCGCCCGGCGCGAAGCCCAGGTTGAAGATCTCCCAGGCGCCGTTCGTGACCGACCAGTCGATACCGAGCGCCTCGGCCGCAATCGTCTGCACGTCGATCCACTTCGTGGAGATCTCGACCTGCTTCTGCGCTATGTCGAGGAGGTTGAGCATCTCGCGGAACTCGTCGAGCTCTTCACGCGTGCCTCGGGCGAGGATCGCGTTGTGGCTCATGATGGCCGTGATGACCATCTCGCCGGGAAGCTCGATCGTGTCCTGGCTGCTGGTGCCGGTGGTGCCACCAACGTTGGAGCTGCTGGTCTGGCTGAGGCCGCCGCCGAGGCCGCCCTGGTTGCCCTGCGTGCCGCCACCCATGTCGCCATCGAACTGAGGCAGACCGTTGCCGCCGAGGCGGCCGCGGTAGGCGCCCATCGAGCCAAGGGTGCTATCAGTTGCGGGCGAACGCATCCCGGAGAGTCCGGTGCCGGGCGCGCGGAGGTCGTTGGGCGTGTAGGACCACGCCGTCTGGGCGCCGAACAGCGCCGCGAGCTCGTTCGCGCTCTTGTAGTTGAGGGGAAGCAGCTCGGAGATGATCCGAGGCGGCTCCTGCGTCGCCGGTGGCCTGGGCTGGCTCACGGTCCCGGTGTCGGGGGGACGCGGAATGGCCGTCCCCGCAGTCGGAGTCGGCTGCCCGGCGTCCGTTTCGGGTGCGACCGGCACCACCTCGGCTCCGGTCGGCTCGGACGTGACGAAGTAGATGTTGCCATCTTTTCGCCAGTAGTAGCCGTTGGCCTCGGTGATCGCTCGCAAGGCCATCTCCACGGAGACATCACGCAGGGTGAGGGAGTTGATCTCTCCCGCTACGCCCTTGCCGACGATGATGTTAACGTTCGCGGCCCTCGCAAGCATCCGCAGAACGTCGCCGACCTCCATGTCACGTACGTCGATGTTGATCGGCGCTTCATCCGCCGGCGTGTCAGCGCGCGCGGCCTTGATACCGGGGCTGACTACGAGTGTTGCTGCGATGCACGCTACAATGAAGGCCTTCATATGCCGATTGAAGAGCGTCACCTTTGGGCCCTCCCAGGAACTCCGTCTGCGAACGACGCCATCTACCCGAACGTGTCTACGATAGGCGCGCTACGCCACACCAGCTTTGTGGCAAAGCGTTCAGTAACCCGAGTTGCGGTTGCTGCTGCTGCTGCGATTGCTCCCGAAGTTGCTGCTGCTGTTGCTGCGGTTGCTCCCGAAGCTGGAGCTGCTGTTGCTGCGATTGCCACCGAAGCTCGAGTTGTTGCTGCTGCTGCCGCCGTAGCTGCTGCTGCTGCCGCCGCTGCCGCCGCCGTAGTAGCCGCCGGCCTCAACGAAGCCGCCGCCGAAGATGGCCGAGGCCATGTCCGCGCCGAGGTACATGGGATAGATGATCTCCATGACCTCATCGCGCTCTTCCTCTTCGCCCTCTTCTTCCTCCGCCGCTCCGCGGCGCGGCTCGTAGGCGCGCGCCTGGCGGGTCGGTGCGGGCGGCGTGCGGCTCTCGGTCGTGAACACGGGCGTCACCGTGCGGCTTGCGGGCTCCGTGCGCTCCGTGGGCGTCGGGCGCTCCTTGACCACGTAGCGGCCGTTCTGCTCGATCGCCAGCAGGCCGTTGGGCTCAAGGATCGAGCGAAGGGCCTGGTCGAGCGTGACGCCACGAAGATGCGTGGTAATCTGGGTGTTCGGATCGACACCCTCACCCAGTGTGTACTCCAGCGCGTAGCCGCGCCGGAACAACTGCAGAATCTGGTCGAGGGACTCGCCCCGGAAGTCGAGGTCAAGCCGCACCTCTTCCTCCTGCGCCATCACAGGAAGAACGAAGGCGCCCAACATCATGAGAGCAATCAGCGCGAGCACTGTCTTACGCATCTTGATCCACTCCTGCTCTTACTTCCCCGCAATCGTGTGCTATCAACGTATACACTAACCGCCGGGAGGCGCGCCAGGGAAGCCTCCGCGGTTGCTGCTACTGCTGCCGCCACGGGACGGACGCCTCGGCTGCCTCTGCGGGGGCTCTTCCTTCTTCTCAACACGCGGGCGCAGCTCAAGTTCCTGCGTCTCGCCGGTCCGCGGGTTCTCGAGCGTAGCGCCCACCCGGGTGATCTCCCGCACTGTCAGGCCGGTGCCGGGAACTCTGTCGCCGGGCTTGAGCTCGCCCTTCTTGCCGTCGGGATCCTCGTAGGCGGCCATTGCCTGCCCGGACGCGTCCCACAGGATGCTGGTGATTCGCACCTGCGACTCCGGCGGCGGATCGAGGCGGGGCAGTGCGGGTGTCGGGGCCGACGGGATGTCGGGCCGCACGAATGCGACGCGCTCGGCGATCGGGAGCTGGCTCCAGTCGGGCCCGTAGTGCGGGCTGGCCAGTGCCGCGGCGGCCGCGGCGGGCGTCGCCATGCTCGAACGCGGCGAGAACGGGTTGGGGCGGCTGGCCTCGAGCGGGTCCAGGATCTGGCCGGGCGGCACTTCGCCCACTCCGCCACCTCCGCCGCCACCTGGCATGGCGCCGGGCATGCCCTCCATGCCGAGCATTCCCTCCATGCCGGGCTCCCTCCCAGGCTCCATGCCGGGATCCATCCCCGGGTCAACTTCGCCAGCGGCGTCGGGTTCCGGCGCGGCGTCCTCCTCATCCTGCGCCATGGCGACCTGCGTGTGCCTCGCCGCAGGGATCACGAACAGCATGAGGACAACCAGCCCTACCACGAACAGGGCTATGCCGCCGGCAAACAGGGCTTTTGCCTTCTGCTCCTCGATCACAGTCGGACCCTTCCACTGCGTACGTCATATGGACCACGAATATCTGACCAACAAGCCCACGTCCCAAGGGGGGACCGGGCGGTTACTCAGGGGGCAGTTCTTCATCGACGGGAACTTCGCCCTCGCCCTCGGGCATGGGCTCTCCGCCGTCCCCCGGCGGCATGTCGCCTTCCATCCCGCCCTCTCCGTCGCCCGCAGGTGCGGGGGCGGGCGTGGGCGCCTCGACCAGCAAATAGATGGCCAGGTTGACCGGCGCCTGCAGCCTGTCGCCCTCGCCCGTTGGGACCAGCACGAGGTCACTGATGGTGACCACGCGCTCGAACTGATCCAGCGACCGGTAGAGCCGCTCAAGCTGCTGAAGCGTGCCTGAGACGGTGAGCGCGATCGGCTGGCCGCCCGGCACCTGCATGAAGCCACTGGGCGGGGCGGCGGGCGGCGTCATCGGCGGTGCAGGGAAGCTCGCGCCGCTCTCGATGGTGCAGCCGCTGGACTGGACCCAGTCCTCGATAAGCGGGACGAGATCGTGGCGATACTCATACCACAGAGCGATCATCGCGCCGGCCGGGTGGCCGAATGAAATCGGGATACTGCGCGCCTCGCGCAGGTCCTGCACCTGCTCCTGGGCCTCCAGCCACTGGGCTGTGACATCCGCAAGCTGTGCATTTGTGGCGTCGAGCTTGTTCGCGATGTCCGTCTTCTCCTGAAGCTGGCCCTGCAGATCGTCCAGGCGCTCGCGCTCAGGCTTAATCATGAGCATGAAGACGAGCGCTCCCGCTCCCGCGAAGAGGAAGACACCTATGAGTATGACTGCCCAGGTTGGTATACGGCCCATCAGATTGCTCCTGTGCTGCGGTCATGCGGCCCGATGCTGCCGCGTTGCTGCAGTTACGCGGGCGGTGCTTCTGCGCCGCCGGCACCAGGGTCCATCCCAGGCTCCATCCCAGGCTCCATCCCTGGCTCCATGCCCGGTTCCATCCCTGGCTCCATTCCGGGCATTCCCGGCATTCCGGGCATTCCGCCCGCGGCGGCTCCGCCGCCCGGCGAGGGGACTTCCGTGGGCTCGGTCAGCGTGGCCGTGACGTCGAGCGTAATGTCACCGCTCGCGGAGGCCTGCGGACCCATTCCGCCCATTCCGCCCATTCCGCCCATTCCGGGCTCCATGCCCGGGTCCATACCAGCTTCCATCCCCGGGTCCATGCCAGGTTCCATCATCGGGTCCATGCCACCTGCCATGGGCGTGAAGCCACCTGCCGCGGCGCCACCCACGCCCTCGACGCTCATTCCGGCCGGCAGGCCCGAGACGGCGACGTTCGACAGGGCCGGGCAATGCACCAGGTTCAGCACAAAGCGAGCCGCGTCGGTCGTGTCGCCGACAATCACCGTGAAGTTGACTGAGCTGCCCCCGGTGAGACTGAAGCGCGTGAGCTGCGCATTGTCGTAGATGTATTCGTTGATCGCGTGGAAGCGATCCCAGTACTGCTCGCCAGAGCTATTCGCGTCCTCGACGAAGTCCACCTTCAGCTTAATCGGATCGAGGTCGGCCTGTTTGGCGTTGACCTCGGCCTGGAGGTCCTCGACCTGGTCCGCGATCTTCGTGATCTTAGTGAGCTCCTCGTCGACCGTGCCGATCTGGCCCTTGACGCCCATCAGCATCGCGCCGAGCGCGCCAAGCTCGACGACCAGGAGCACGATTATGAGCGCGACGAGGAGCTTGTTCATCCTCGCAATCGCTATCTGTCGGGGCAGCAGGTCGATCCTCAGCACGTGCGATCCCTCAGATCAGTCGGTCGTCAGCGGTGTCGTCCGGTGGCTCACTCGGCGACCATGTCGCGGAGCGCGAGCCCGACGGCCACGACGCTGGATGGCCCGATGTCGCGCAGGTAGTGCTCAGAAATGGTGTCATCGTCGAACTGCATATGCTTGAACGGGTTGCCGACTTCGGACTTGACGCCTGTCTCGTCGGTCATCAGTTGCGCGATGCCCTCGAGATTGGCTGTCCCGCCGGTGATCACGATGCGGTCGATCGGTTCGTTGCGGTGCTGCCGGCGGTAGAACTCCAGGGACCTGCGGACCTCAGTTGCGAGGTCGAGGACCGGTTCGGTAAGGGCCTCGGCGACGTGCTCCCGCGCCTCGACCAGATCCGGGTCCTGCGGCTCCGCGTCGGCCGCCATGGCCGGCGGCGCCGGCATCTCTGCGGCTGGAGGCTCCTCGATCTCGCCCAGGTCCTCCTCGATCTCAAGGTGCGTAGCGCGGTCGTCCACCGGGCCGAGGTCGGCCGCGTCCTCAGTGCTGGAAAGCTCGAAGACCGAGTCGGTTCCGAGCCCGTCGTCCTCCTCTTCCTCCTCGAACATGCCGGCGCCGCCGAACTCGTCCGTCGGTTCTTCGACAAGCCCGCCCTCGTTAAGGTTTCCGAGCTGAAGCTTAACAACTTCAGCGTTTTCCTGGTCGAGCATGAGGCTCTGGGCGAGGGCCTGGCTGAGGTTCTCGCCACCCGAGGGGATGACGCGCACGAAGCCGAGCAGCTTGTGCCGGAAGATCAGGATCAGCGAGTTGGTAGCGCCGACGTGGACGTTGACGATGGTCTCGTCGGCCATCTCCTCGCCTGCGGCGTCTATGATGGCGCGACCGATGGCGAGCGGTTCGATGTCCATAGCCACCGGCTGCATCCCTGCGCCCTGGATAGCCTCGACGTGCGCCGCGACAAGGTCCTCCTGCGCTACAGCGAGCAGGATCTCCATCTCGGTCGCCTCAGGGTCGGCGTCGGGGCGATCGATCGGGGAGTAGTCGTAGATGACCTCGTCAACGGGGAAGGGCGTCTGCTCGTCGAGCTCCCACTGGACAGCTTCATCGAGCTCTTTGCCGGACATACGGGGCACCTCGGTGATACGCACGACGACGGATGAGTCGCCGCCTACCGAGGCGATCACCTTCTTCGACTTGATGCCGAAGTGGGCGCGGATCTCCTGAAGCGCCTCGGTCACCGCGGGGGCGTCAACGATAACGCCACCACGCACGGCACCGCGAGGCGTCGGGATCACTGCAGGGCGACCGACAACGTGGAACTCACTGCCGCGCAGTTGGATCTCCGCTGCCTTGATGAATGCTGTCCCGATGTCCAGGCCCAGGACATGCGTTGCGCCCTTGGCCATGTAGCGCGCCTCCTGCCGTATTGCAGCCTCTCACTCCCGAGCGATGGCCGCTCCGGGCAGCCTGATCCTCGGTTACTCTATTATATCTGGCAGGCCAATGTCAAGTCTCCGGTACACGCTCATCTTCCCCACCCGGAGCATGATCCCTCTATCGTCCCTGCGTTAAGCTTTCGCGGACAACCATCGCCCGCTCCGCCCGGCCTCCATGCACCGACGTCACGGCTCGAGTCTGGGCACCTGGAGGTCCGCGATCAGGCTGCTGTGCTCGGGCGCCACCACGGCGAGATACACGTCCGGCGACTGATGCACCCGCTGGCCGTCGGCGGCCGCGCCGCGCATGTCGTAGACACCGCGCGAGCTCGACCACGCGAGCCAGTAGCGCACCGTGGTGAACACGTCGCCTGAGCCCGGATCGACGTCGTAGACCTCCGGGATCACCCGTAGCGGGCCCTCGGAGGTGACGGCGTTGATCGGCACCGGCGTCTCCAGGCTCCAGCCGATGACGCGGTGCTGCTCGGTGCGGGACACGCCGGCGCCGTCCGTGTAAGTCACGGCGATCCGGTGACCGATCCTCGACAGTGATGTTGCAGGACTCGTGCCAATCTCGATCACACCGTTGGCCGGTGAGAGCACGTTGTAGGTGACATCGGGCGCGGCCCCGGTGGGATGGACGGTCCGGTCGATGACGCTGCCCATGCCGGCGATCGGCGGGCGGCCGACCTGGATGGCGCGGGTGTAGGTCTTATACAAGAACGACGGGCGGCCGAAGTGCGGTGTGTCGGTGTCCGCGTAGCTGCGCCGCCAGAAGACCGTCAGCCGGCCGCTGTCGCCCGCGTTCCAGAACGCCGACGGCGAGTCGTCGTCCGCCATGTCCGTGGTGGCGCGGCGCGTGAACGGCGTGTAGTCCGCGTACATCACCACGTCAACGATATTGGGCGTGTTCTGCTCGTTGAAGACCGCCTGGCTGTCGAACGGGTTGTCCGGGTTGAACAGCGACGAAGACCACTGCACCATGCCCGACGCCGGGTTGATCGTGAGCATGACGGCGGGCAGGCCCTCAGGAGCGCTTCCGTCCATCGCTTCCTGGCGCGCGCGCGGCGCGAGCAACGCCTTCGCGTTGACACCGCCGATGGCCCGCCAGTAGATCGCGTCGGTGGCGCTGTCGTCGTTCGGATGCGGCAGTGCGGGGTCATTCGCCGGATCCGCTGGGTCGGGCAACTCCGCGAGACTGCCCGAGAGCACGTCCAGGCCTATCAGCCGCGGGAGCACCTGGTAGAGGCCCGTGGCGGCGTTGTAGGCTCCCTCGCTCCACTCGACCGCGTAGAGGCTCTGCGCCGCGCCGGTGCCGTCATCGGTCACCACGCCCACGTAGAGCATCGGGTCATCGTAGTCGGCGGTCGTGGGCTTCGGAGCGGCGTCCGTAAGCCACGTCTGCCAGTCCGGGTCGGTCTCGTAGTCGTAGGTCACGAGCCAGTCGATGTCATGCGCCTGGAACGCCTCGCGACGCGGACTGGACTGAAGCTGCTCGCCGACGTAGCCGCGCACGTCGCCGGCGGCGTCGATGACCGCGGACATCCCGCGGGCGTCGGTGGTGGCGTAGGGTGCGGCGCCGTAGGTCTGCCCGGCCACGCGCGGGAATGGAACTTTGCCGAAGTTATCCTGTGCAGAGTTATACGGGAAGTCCGCGTCGGCGGGGTTGCCGAAGCTGAAGCGCGACCAGCAAATGTCGGAGTTGCCCAGCGAGCGGATGTGCCCGGTGAAGAGCACATCGAGCTGGAAGTCCCCCGCGCCGTCGGTCGTGCCGAAGGCGCTGGCCTCCTTCACGTAGGTGAAGGGATCGAGCGCTGGCTTGCGGTAGCGCTGGCCGCCGACGTCGAAGTAGTCGAAGCGCAGGCCGGTGGAGGTATTGCTGACCATCAGCCGCGCGTCGCCGGGCACGGTGCCCGAGGTCGGGTCCCACTCCCAGCGGTAGCGCAGGTTCTCGCGGCCGACCGGGCCGCCGTGCCAGAGCAGCCAGTGTGCGTTGGCCGCGCCCGGTCGCACGAAGGCGGTGAGGCCGCTATGCGCGCCGGCGCTGCCGAAGATGAACTCGGTCGGGTCGGAGCCGTCCCAGTCCGCGGTGGACGAGGTGTCGAAGCGGAGCTGGGAGGAGATGCCCGCCGCGGAGGCCTGCGAGCGGTGCCACATGACCCAGCGATTGCCATTCGCGCCGTCCACGTAGGCGGTGGGCGAACTGTTGCTCTCGTTGGCGGTCGCGCTGACCGAGAGTGCGTCTGCATCCGCGGGCTCAGTGCCCGCCGGTGCCCACAGCCAGCCGCGGTAGACCGGGTCGGCCGCGGCGGCGGCGCCGGCGTTGACCTGCGCGTTGGAGTAGAGGATGTTGGTCGGCGCGATCGGCGCCGGGACGTTCGCGGGCGAGACGCCTGCGGGCGCATCGGCGCCGGCGGCGGCCGGAGCGGCCCTCTGCCCCACCCACAGCACCTGCATGCGGCTCTGGTCAGGCGTCGCCTGGTTCTCCTGATACAGGAGCGTCGGCGTGACGTCCTGCGAGTAGAAGTCGTCCTGCGGCAGCCGCGCCTCGGTGACGCGGGCGCGCGTGGCAAAGGGCGCGACGGGCTCGAACGGCTCGTCGATGCCCGGATCGAACTCGGTGGACGGACGGTTGGTCGCGCCGGTCTGGACATCGTAGAAGTCGAGGTCGCCGTCACCGTTCAGGTCGATGAAGACGAGCACCTCGCTGGCGTAGTTGCCGACCGGCTGGCCCAGCGGGACGGGCTTGACGGTGCCACCGTAGGGATCGCCAGCGATGGCGCGGACGCCGACCTGCAGCATCGCGGTCGCACTCGCGCCCGCGGCGCCGGTGGCGTCGGGGGAGTCGAGCATCCAGTCGGCGCTGTCGAACTCGTTCGGGCCGGGGCGGTAGCGGAAGAGTGTCCCGAGCGTGATCGGCACGCTCTGCGCCCAGCGGCTCTCCGAACGCACTGCCTGGTCCACGCCGGTCTGCAGCAGCGGCCCTGAGCGCATCTCCGTGTCCACGATGATGTTGCCCTCGTTACGCACGGGCAGGTCGCCGCGGTTGGAGACGTCCGTGGGCACGGCCGCGCTGCCGGCAACCACGTCCGTTGAGCCGTTGACCGTGTTGGGCGCGTCCTGCGGGGTGCCGGGCGCGACCCAGCCGAGGTCCACGACGCGCTGGTCGGCGGCGAGCCCCGCCTGTCGCAGCACGGAGAGCTGCAGGCCGAAGGGATCGTACTCCTCAGCCGTGAGCGCGTCGTGCATCACGTAGGGGTTGGGCAGATCGTCGGCCGCCGCGAAGGTGTGGCCGCAGCAGGTGCAGTCGGTGTAGCTGCGGTTCAGCCGCGTGTGGCAGACCGAGCAGACCCACTCGGCATCGGCGGCGGTGGCGGCGTCTACGCTGGCGAGCTTGTCGCCGTCCTCGGGCGAGAGATAGTAGGCGTCCCAGTTGGTGTTGGCGGTCTGGGCGTCGCCGTCATCCTCGGGCCGGTTGAAGGCCACCATCGTGCCGCGGTAGCCGAAGTCGTTGGCGATGTCGTTGGCGAAGGGCGTGGCGCCCGCGGGCACCGACGGCGGCTGGTAGGCCGGGATGTCGGCGAAGACCTCCTGCTCGAAGTCAACCGCGCCCATCGGAACGAGCGCGTTCGGCTCGAAGCGGAAGGCGGTGGCGGTCATGCGCTGTGCGCCGGCGTTGGCGGCCATCACGTCCTGCGAGTCGTAGCGCACCTCGGCCTCGCCGCGCTCGAGGATCAGCTCCACGCCGCAGGCGGGGCAGTCGTCGCCGGGGGCGAGCTGGCCGTCATTACCGTCCGCGAAGGGCTCGTCGAGCCGGTAGCGCGCGCCGCAGCCGTCGTCGTCGAGCGGGCAGACGAGCGGGCGGACCTCCATGCGGTTCGCCAGCGAGAAGACGCGGGCGGGGGTGCGCGTGCCGGGCTTGTACTCGCCGCCCCAGGCATCGCTGGGCGCGTCCTGCAGTTCGCCGAGGACGATGCGCGCGTGGCCACCGGTGGCGGGCTCGAGGTCGCCGACAACCACGCCCTTGTCATTGCCCAGTGAGTCCATCCAGTTGTCATCGGCGAGGTAGAATGGGTAGGCCGCGTCGTGATCAACGTCCACGCGCGAGCACATGAAGTACGAGTCGATGTACGTGTAGTTCGTGGTCGTGCTGCTGATGGCGGTCTGGTTCGCGACATCCCCGTTGGTGACCAGCCGCGTCTCGAAGCCATCGATGTCCGCGAGGTAGTTCCACTCCGCGCCGTCGCGGTAGTAGACCATCTGGGCGAGGAATGCCGGGTTGTCCTGCTGCAGGGCCGCGGACGGGATGAGCTCGGACCACTGGAGCATCGCGCGACCGCGTCCGGCGGCCTCCGGCTGCATCCGGTACGGCCAGATCTCCGACGAGATGAAGCCGTCGCCATGCAGGTCCTTCTCCTCCACGTCATAGGCGATGCCATCGTTGTCGTCGGCGGTGGCGAGGGCGGGATCGTTGCCGCTGGCATAGGCGACGTACGCGGCCTTCTTTTGCGAGAGATCGGCGTTGATGTTGGTGAGCAGGTCCGGCTCGACCTCCGCGGGCTCGGTGTAGAGGTCCACGCCATCGACGAGGTCCCAGTTGACCTCCTCGGGTCCCGGCATCAGGCGGGCATTGGAGTTGATGACGATCTTGAGCACCCAGGTATTCTCCAGCACCGCGACGGTGGAGAAGCGCCGGGGGAGCGTGACGCGCAGCGCACCGCTGTCGGTGACGATCTGACAGCCCTGCTGCGTGTCGTAGGGCGCGAGCTCGAGGAGCGCGTCGTCGATCTCGCCGGCGGTGTCGAAGTCGTTGCCGTAGAGCGTGCTGTAGACCTGGCAGTCAACTTCCGCGGTCCTGCCGAGGAAGCCCATGAACCACGTCTCGCGTCGCTCGTGATGGCGGATGTAGAACACGTCGCCATCGGAGACGCGGTTGGGGTTGATGGAGATGATGTAGTTCGCCGGGCCCGCGCCACTTGTGCCCGCGTCGCCGGCGCCGGTGGCGTAGAAGGTTGCCGCGGCGGTGACCACGTCAGTGGGGTCCACATACTGGAAGCTCGCCTGCGGCCTGACCGCGCCGGGCTCAAGCAGCAGGAAGCGCAGGCCGTCGCCGTCCTGGACGAGCGGGCCGCCGCCGTCGGTGGCGTCGAGATTGTCCGCGCGCAGCGTAACCCACGACGCCTGATCCTCCAGCGCCACCGGGTCCTCCCACGGAGAGGGGGTGTCGTTCCAGACCGGAGCGGCGATGCCGCCCGGATGGAACGGTCGCCCGACCAGTGGCGCCGCCTCGTCACCGTCGATGTCCTCAGCGCCCACCTCGAGGTGCCCGAGGACGCGCTGAAGCGGATTGGCCTCCGTGAGCTGCGTTGCCGGATGGCCCGCGATGTCGAAGGGGTTCGGGCAGGTGTAGTCCAGGTCGGGCGTCGGGTCCTCGACGGTCGTGCTGTAGCCGCAGTAGGGGCACACGATATGGTGCCGCAGAGCGGAGTAGTTCCACGTCCACGTCTCGGTCGCCGACCGTGCGGAGTCGTCGGTGTACGTGGAAAGGTACGGACGCACCTGCCACGGTGGCCCGTCCTCCGCGAGCGCGGGGACGGCTGTGATGCAGGCAAGCAATATCGCGATGATCGACCGGTTTCGCATCAATTGGCACCTCTCCAGAACATCGCCTCTGGTCCGTCGCAAGTCCCCGGCGAGGGGCACCCTCATCTGACCTCGGCGTAGGCCGGCTGCACGAACGGATCGGCCCACATCTCACCGGGCGCGGGCACCGAGCGCCCCGGATCGATCGAGTGTGCATCGTTGGTCGGGTTCGCGTCACCGCCGTCGTCGGTCTCGACCTCGAAGATGTGACTGCCCAGCACCGCGTTGCGCACGCCCGCGCCGATGTTGGCCGTCGTCGCGCTCTCGATCTGGCTGAGGCTGTTGGTGACAAGCACCGTGTCGGGCCTGACGCGCTGCGAGCAGACCGGGTACCAGCGCTTGTCGTAGCCCGCGGCGGCGGTCGTGATCGTCGTCATCGTGCGGCCGCGGTAGTCGTCCCCGACGAAGAACCAGTGCGGGTCGGCGGTGGGCCAGGCTGCGCCCGTGCCCATCCGATCGAGCTGCCAGGCCGCCGGGGCTCCCGAGGCGTCGATGCGGAACTCGAAGACACCCGCGCCCTCAGCGGCGAGTGCGTGCCTGGGGTCGCCCGAGCGCCCGAGGTAGCGCGAGCAGGTGACGGCCATGTAGATCGTGCCGCCGATGCGGCTCAGGTCAACGTGCTTGATGTTCTCGAACTGCAGCGGCTGGCTCGAGACGTTGTTGCCGTCGGCCGGGTCTTCGTCGTAGAGCCACGCCCACTGGGCCCATGTCGAGCCGGCCGTGCCGCCCGCGATGGCGACGGAGGCGTAGGGATTGACGATCCGGTTGCCCGCCGTCACCACGAGGAGCTGGTTGAGGTTCGAGGCGGCGCACAGGTAGCCGATCACAGCGCCATTGACCGGATCGGTGATCGGCGCGGAGGAGGTGTAGCGGACGCGCTCGTAGCCGCGCGCGCTTGTCCCGACACGCACGTAGGCCGGTGTGAGCGTCGTGATCGTGTGCCGCTGGCGGCCATCCTGCACGAAGCTGATCGGGTCGTAGAAGGTGGTCGAGATCTCGACGACCCGCGCGTTGCCGGTGTCGGCGACGACGGTGTGCATCACCGGGAAGGTACGCGGCGTCCCGCCGACATTCTCAGTGACGTAGCCCCAGTAGCGATGCGCGTCGGCGGGCCGCGAGAGCTTCAGATCGTGGTTGTCCGGGCTCGTGTAATACTCGTAGCCGAACTGGTCGAGCGGCCAGACGACGCGCCCGGCGCGGTCGATCTCCACGACCCGGTGGTTGCCGGTGTCAACGACGAGGATGTTGTCGGTGTCCAGGCGCGCGGCCTTGGCCGGGCGGCTGAACGGCCGACGCAGGTCCTCGCCGACGAACGACTGCGCGCGCTGCGGGCTGGACGTGCCGGTGCAGACCCAGCTCGGGTCAGAGCCGGTGGTCTCAACGATGCGGTTGCTGTCGCACAGCAGCACCCGCCAGGGCTTGAGTGCGCTGACGTAGCCGTAGCCGATGCCGGTGTTGTCGGCGGTGCTCATAATGCGCGAGCCAACGAAGACGCTGTCCTCGGCGATCGAGGGCGAGCCGCTCACGACCGGGATACCCGCGACGCCCGGCTGCTGCCGCGCGGGCCGCGCGATGTCCGTGCGCACGTAGCCGGTGGCCTTGTTCCACATCAACGACAGCAGCGTCTCGGCACGCGCCGGATTGGGCGCGGCGGGCTCGAAGACGCCGTCAAGGTCCCTGTCGCGGCCCTGGGTGCCGAGGTGGATTGTGTCGCCAGCCACCGCGGGGGATGATAGCGACGGCCCGAAGACCGGCGAGAGCTGGTGGTGCTCGGTGGCGATGTTGAGCCCGGCACTGGGCACCGTGACCCACCCGCCATTCGCCTCCGACCAGCCGGTGTAGCTCACGTAGACCTCGTCGCCGGGCGCGACGGCGACGCCGTCGGCGTCCAGCGCTGCACGAAGGTCAACCCAGCCGTCGAGCACCGCGTTCGTGCCGCCGAAGGGAAGCGGCGCATTGAGCCACGCGGCGCCGGCGATCGCGGTCCCGTCCGGCCTCGTGATGACGGTGGTCGCCGGATCGAAGGGCCGGTAGCGCAGGCGGATGAAGCCGGGGGTTACGTGGAAGCGCTCGATGTCGGGCGCGAAGTGATCCTCGGTCGTTCCGTCAGGCCACACAACCCGGATCGCCCTGCCGTAGACCGGCCCCGGGATTGCGTAGCCGTCGATGTCGATCATCTCGGCCGCGCTTGCGGCCGGGAACATGAGCCGGCCGGCCCACGGGTCAACGTTGTAGCTGCTCGGGGCGAGCTGGTGGATGACGCCGCCCGGCCAGAGCATGAAGACGTCGCTCGGGTAGGCGCCGGCGGTTCCACCGGCGAGATCGATCTGCATGTCGATCTGCCTCTGCAGCCCGATGATGGAGCTCACAGAGAAGAGGTTGGAGTAGTCCACCGCGCTCGCACCCACGATGAGCGTCTCGTCGTCGAAGGCCGCGGCGGTCGTGCTCATAGTGGGCGCGGTCCCCGGCTGCGGGATGGAGATCGTCGGGTCGTAGCTCCAGCGCGTGATGCCGCTGGAGGCGTCCATCTCGGTGATCGCGCCGCTACCGGCCGGCGGGTTAGGCGGTGGCGTGAGGTACTGGTATTGGACCGGCCGTCCGGACGTGACCGCGATCTCATCGTCGCTCATCGATGCGGGCTGGTAGGGCCGCTGGCCGTTCTTGAGTGCGCGACGCCACGCGACAGGACCGGAGAGACGCTGCGCCTCCGGGTCCGCGAGCCCGTTGTAGTCGACCTCGACCTCCACGCCCAGTTGCGCCTCGAGCGGGTTGCCCCCCGCGAACGCGGCCTGGATCGCCGCTTCACGCGCCGTGCTCGGCGAGAAGATCACGTAGCGATCGCCGTCCGCGGACACGTGCTCGTCCACCAGCGATCCATCGAGCGTGGTGACGACTGGGACCGGCGGGTCGTTGATGACTTCGTTCATGCGCAGCGCGAAGTGATCGTGGTTGAGCCCGATCCCCCACGGCAGCGCGGCCGAAGCGTAGCCCGGCTTCGCAGGCGACTCGTCGTCCTCGCGGAACGGCGTCGGGACGAGCGTGTACTGGCTGCCACCGGCGCCGTTGTCGATCTCGATGTCCGGATCGTCCCACTCGTTCGAGAACGGCGTGCCGAAGGTCAGCAGCGCATCGACGGCCGCCCCGGCAATCGTCGTCCCCACCGCATGGACCACGGGCAGGGCGCCGGGGGCGGGCGGGAGCGGAGTGCGGCCCTGGGGGGGCGGGTACATCGTCGCCTCGGCGGCGACCCAGCGCGGCTCGTCAACGGGAGGCAGCGCGTTCTGCGGCTCGGAAGCCGACTCGTCGGTGCCGATCCCGTCGATGTTCACCAGGCTCGACGGGTAGACCCACCACGAGCCGTCGGTCGGCCACGGATCGGCGACAGTCCAGGGGTAGTCCAGCTCAAAGCAGTGCGCGCGGGTGTAGGTGCTGTCGGGGTCGCCCGCGCCGCTGAGCACCGTGTCATACTCGCTCGCGAGCACGTAGACGTAGCCCCTGTGTACGATCGGCGTAGAGAGCGACACGATCTGCGCGCTCGCGGAGTAGCCCTCGATCTGCCGGCGCCACAGCAGCGTGCCGCCGGTCGGGATCGAAGCGTCGTAGCAGTCCACCCAGGCCTCGCCGTTGCTCGTGTCCACGTAGCTGATCAGCGCCACCTGCGGGTAGAAGACGTCATCGGCGACGTTCCCCAGGTTGTTATTCGGATCGTTGTACGAGGTGAGCGTGGGTGACGCGTAGCGCGGCGTCATGTCCGCGTCGAGCGCCACGCGCCAGACCATGTCGTAGGGCGCGCCGCCGGAGTAGTCGGTGAGGCCGTCGTCGGCCATGCTGTCCCCGTCACGGTCGTCCTCGGGCGTCATGTCGAAGCACATCAGGTAGGCGGGCGCGCCGGCGACGGTCGACGGCACGCTCAGCGCGTAGAGCAAGTTGCGGCTCTGCACGGGCGTGGAGACGACCGCGCCGATGGCGACGGCGGCCGCATCCTCGCTGCTATCGGGGTACTGCCAGGCGATGTCCAGCGGGAAGGGAGCGCGCGCGACGCTCGTGGCACTTGCGCGCGGCGTCCGCCGGACCTGCTGCCAGCGATCGTTCCACTGCACGACGTTGAGCGCGAACTTCACGTCCGGGGCCTGCAGGAAGTCCGGCGAGGGGCGCCAGTTGGTGCCGCCCGACTCGCGTTCGAGGATCCACTCGGCCACGTCGCGCCCGACGCCGCCTGCGGTGACGAGCACGCTGCCCGAGCCGTAGTCGGCCGCGATGGCCCACGCCGCGGTGCCCTGCACCACGCCGGCACCGTTGTACTGGACGTTGTTGATGATCGTGCGGAACTCGGTGCCGAGCGTGTCGATGAAGTGGCCCTCGGTGAGAGTGCCACCGACCGCCGCGTCGTACTCGGCGCGGTCGGGCCGGTCGCCGAGGCGTGCGATCGACGCCGCGGACAGCGCGTAGGGGTCGCGCAGCAGTGAGTTGCCCGGATCGACCGCCTCCAGCGCATGGATGTTCCCCCCGGCGTTGTAGTCGAAGCTGAAGACCCACGGGAACGCGGTAACGGCTGTCTCGCCGGTGGGGTTGCCGCCGGCGTTGCGGGCGATGTCGTTGTCCACCCACAGCACCGCCCCCGCCTCGACGGCGGCGCGCAGACCATTCTGCTCGCGGGGGGTGAGGTCGAGGTCGGGCGCGGAGATGTAGATCAGGTCCATCCCGACGAGCTGGTTGGCGGTGTCATCGGTCAGAGGCACGAACCAGTAGTCTCGCTTGCCCTTAACGACGAAGTCGGCGGCAAGGTCGCCCTCGATGACAGTGGCGGGCGCGAGGGGGTTCTCGAACGTCCAGTCATCAGGCGTGAGGTCCGAACGCCTGATGCCCTCGATGATGTAGGGGTTGGGGTGGCCGGCGACGGTCTGGCCGTTCACTCCCAGCACGCAGGCATTGGTCACGCGCTGGGTGGCATCGTAGCGGAATGCGGTACGCGCCGCCATGGCCGGCAGCGAGGCTGCCAGCGCGGCGCCAATGAGGGCTGTCAAGAGAAATGATGCGCGGCCGAACCGCATATCGATGACCTCCGTGCGATGCCCGAGCGAGCGGCCGGTGGCCGGCCGTCACTCACCGTAGTAGACAAGGTCCGGGCTGACGGGCAGCAGGGGCAGTCGTGGCTGGTTCGCCGCCGGATTCATCGGGTTGCTGACCGTCGAGTGGAACCGTGCCAGGCGAAGCGTCTCGTCGAACTGGTACTCGACGGTGCCCCACTCTTCCAGATCTCCGCTGTCGTAAGTCTCCGGGAACGCCAGCCTGTCGTGCCAGCCCTGCGCGGCCTCTACCGTCGCCGTGAAGTTCTCGGCGATCGTGCCCACGAACGTGAGCTTGTAGTTGTAGCGCCGGTTCTCGATCACGTCGCCAACCGCGACACCCGCGACCGGATCGACCGCGAGGTTGGGGTCGAAGTAGCCGGGCGAGAGGACGTACCAGCAACCGCGCTCGGCGTAGACCGCCGCGTTCACGCGCGCGCTGATCGCCCCGACGGGCAGGCCGTCGCTGTCGTACTCAGCGATCTTCCAGTGCTTGAGCCAGTAGCTGGTCGAGCCCGCGCCGATGGCCGGGTCGGCCTGGCGCAGGACGATGGCGTTCGCGAGGCCCGGCGTCGGGTCCATGTAGCCCGCGAGGTCCCACGGCAGGAGCGCCGCGGCGTCGCGGTAGGGCGCCCACTGCGGCGCGTTCGCGACCACGCCGTAGGGCTGCGGCGGCAGTGACGTGCCGTCGGGGAAGACCGTCGCCGGCGGGACGAGCGCGAAGGTGGTGTCCACCATCGGCGCGGGCGCCGTGCCGAAGTCGTAGGAGGTGTAGCCCCCGCTTGCGGTCCAGGGCATCACCTGAACGCCTGACGGGCCCGGATCGGCGGCCGTCTGCCGCGCGACCAGCGCGACCGAATCGCCGACCGGGTCCGCGCCCCACATGAACATGCTGTAGCCGCGACCGTCGCTGCCGGGAGCCAGCTCCCAGTGCTTGTTCGGGTCCGCCGGGTTCAGCGGATCGTCGGGGACCGCGGGTGCGGTGCCGATGGTGTCCTGCGGCACGATCTGCGTGGCGTTGAGGCACACGCAGTCGCGCGCGAGCAGCGCCACCTTGGTGTTGAACTCATCGGACACCGCGGTGACGAGGTAGTCGTTGGGCGCAAGGAGCTGCCCGTCGATGTAGACCGTGCCGCCCGAGACGACGATCATGTCGTAGGCGCGCGTCAGGTCGCCGACGGTGTTCAGCGCGGGCGGAAGCTGCCCGGAGACGCGCACGTTGCCCTCGGTCACGATCAGCGGATGGCGCACCGTGTCGTCGCTGCCATCCAGCATCGGCGTCGGGTAGTCGAAGACGATTGTGCGCTGACCCGAAAGCTGGCCGGCGTTGGCGCCTTCGGGGATGCGCCACGTCTCGTCATGGCGCGTGATCCGGATGCCCGGCTGCCCGTTCTGATGGTAGGGCCACCAGACCTCGCCCGAGCCCACGTCCGTCGGGTTGGTGCTGACCTCAAAGCTGCCTGCCGCGGCCTCGGTGGGTAGGAACTCGATCTCCACCGCGGGCGGGGCGTAGGTCGTGAACAGCGCGTTCCAGCCGCTGTCGGGCGGCGGCGTGCCGGCGGTGGCCGCAGGGCGCTGCCAGTCGGCGATGAGCGTGTCGATGTCGTGGTTGAACTGCACGTCACCGAAGTTGTCGATGTAGATGCCCTTGCCGAAGCCCCACTGGCCGTTGTTCTCGAAGGGCGCGCCCACCCCGGCCTGCACGAGCTCACCGGTGTCGCGCGCGAGGCGCGTGTAGCGCTCGAAGTTCGTGGTCCCGCCGCCCAGCGTGAGCGCGCCGGGATTGACCCACGAGACGAAGCGCGACTCGCCGCCCGCGAGCCCCTGCTGGTTGTCCAGGACGTGGCCGCCGATGGTGTCGAAGCTGTCGGCGTCGGGGTCCACGTCGTCGCTGGTGTAGGTCATCATGTCGACGGTGCCGTTGAGATCCACCTGCGCGGGCCGGTCGCCCGTGTCATCGACGGTGTCCGCGGGCTCCTGCCAGCGGTAGATGCCGCCCGTGGCCTCGATCTTGTCGCTGCGCAGGTAGCCCGCCGGGCTGAAGCCGTCGGTGAGCGCGAAGGTCGTGCTCGCATCGAGGATGCCGCCGCTACCGTCGGGCCAGTCGCCGCCCGCGACGTCCAGCCGGCCGTTCACGTGCACCGGCCCGTCGATGAGCGTTGCGAGCCAGTCGGGCCGCAGCGTGCCGCTCGTGACGACGGCGGTGTCGCGGTCCATGTCGGCGAACGCCGGGATGCCGAAGTACGCCGGCCGCCCGTCGTCGGTGAGGTTGTGCACGAGGCGCGCGTAGTTGAGCATCGGGATCGGCTTATAGGCGACGAGCTTGCGGTAGACCTGCGAGCCCTCGACGCGACCGATCGCCTCGATCTTGAGGTGCCAGTTCATCGGGTCGGGCGTCGCGGTGTCGCCCGGCTCCCACGGGTTGTAGCTCACGCGCAGCATGAAGTAGCCACGATCGACGGCCGTGGGAACGGTCGCGCTCGTGACGCCCGAGGGGTTGCGCGTGTCCGGGAAGCGGCTGAAGCCGCGCTGGGTGTAGCTGTCGCGCGTGGTCAAATCGTTGAGCACGGGGGCCCAGCCGCGGCCGAGCGCGACGTCATCGTAGTAGTCGTCCTCGGTGCCCTGAGCGCGGTCGGCGCCGTAGACGTCGAGATCCGCGTTGCCGGCGCTGTCCACCGCCGGCGGCTCGGGCGGACGCCAGTCCGCTCCCTCGGGGGAGTTCTCCAGCATATACGAGGCGTAGCGCACGGCCGCCTCGGCCATCGCCTGGGCGAGCAGCGTGTCCTCGTGCCGCGTGGACTGATCCTGGTTGTAGGTGACCAGCGCCACGAACAGGATGCCCACGAGCAGGATGGCCATCATCAGCAGGACAGCCACCATCAGCGCCTGCCCGCGGCGCGAACTTGCGTGCGTTGTGAGATGTATTCGCCGCATTCCCTTCGGCCTCCGCCTGCCGGATCTGTGAGCGTGCCTGGCTCTAACGATTCAGGTTCCTGACCTGCACCTGGTCCTCCAGCGAGACCCGGTCGGGCGAAGCGTCCGGCGGGATGATAAGTGCGCCCGGGTTGCCAGGATCCGCCTCGAGTTCGATGTAGCGCTGGAGCGCCAGCCTCAGGTTCATGATCTCCTGAGTCGAGTAGTCGGCTCTGATTACGTAATCGGTGTCCGGCGCGCTCGGGTCGTAGTTGCGCCGGTAGTAATACTGGATGTAGACGCCGAAGTTCGCCACCGTGATGCCCGCGTCGGTGAGCATCCGAGGGCTCGGCGGGTTCAGCTCGTTGAAGCGCACTTCGGCTCGCTGCCCGAAGTTGCTGAGCACCACCGCGAACTGCTCCGCGCCGATCTCCGCCTGCACCGTGTTGGTGGTCTCGGAGTACGCGGTCTGGTACATCCGCCCGGCCGCGTCGGTGCCCCAGACGACCACGCGCACGCTGCCCGGAACGATCTTCGCGGCCTGGAAGGCGCCCGCCATCGTCGGGTCGAGCCGGTACGCGATCGGCATCGCCGGGTCGCCCGGCTGAGCGCTGGAGACCAGTGTGCCGACGCCGCAACTCGGGCACGGGTCGCCGACGGAGTACTGCGTCGGGTCGGCGGTCGTGCCGCAGGCCGGACAAAGCAGCACGCCGAGGCTCGGGTAGATGGGCACGATGTCCCAGCCACGCGCGGACGTCAGCGTCCCGTCCTCATCATACTGATCGCGCGTCGTGGCGACCTGGTCCGGTCGCTCGTTCTGAATGTCGATCGTATAGTACTCGCCCGGATCGAGTCCGTCATCGACGCCTCCCGGGTCGTACGCCCCGGTCGTGTTGAGGTCGTTGGGGTTCGTCACGCGTATCCAGCGGCCGGTGGTCGCGCCGACCTGGAGCACGCCGCGGTTCGAGTCCCACGTGAGGATCGTGTTCGACGCATCGGTGTTCTGCCACGAGTCGCGCACGACGCTCCAGTTCGTCGGGTTGAGCAGCACGATGCGCGGGTCGAGCTCGGATGCGCCCAGCACCATCAGCGGATTCGCCGCGCTGGCGGGCTTCAGGTCGTTGAGCTCGAAGCTGCCACGGTTGTAGAAGCCCGACCAGGCGCCGTGGCGGGCCTGGAAGAGCGTCTCATTCGCGCTCGCCTGCAGCGTCTCGCCGCTCACACGCTCGGGCAGGAACTGCAGGTTGTCGTGCGCGTAGATGATGTCTGTGCCGCCGCAGGTCGGGCACACGGTGGCGTAGCCCTCGTAGACGCGATCGGTGCAGCTCGGGTCGGTGCAGATCGAGCGCGTTGCGGGGATGTCGTAGCCGCCGCGCGGCGAGAGCACGTTACGCACCGGGTTGGCGGTGCTCACGTTGGTGAACTCCCACCATACCGCGGTGGCGTCTTCCATGCGCTCGTAGTAGCCCTCTTCGCGCACGAGCACGAACGGGTTGTTGCGGCCGTAGACCTGGGCTTCGTCGAGCAGGGAGGCGCGGAGCCTCGTCGCGATGATCGAGCCGGTGGCGTCGCTGCGCGGCGCGAGCGGCTCGATCAGCTCGCCGGTGGCGGTGCGCGCCGGCCCGACGAAGACGATCTTGGACGGGTCCGGGATGCGCGTGTCGTCAAAGGTGCCGAGCAGGGCATCGGCGCCCTTGAGCACCAGGCCCGGTACCGGGTAGATGTACATCGCGTTGGAGATCTCGCGTCGCATCTCCTTAAGTGCGTTGCGTGCGGCCGTCTGCATCGTCACCTTCGACTGGCCGGCACTGACCATGTCGAGGCTGGCGATCATCGGCGCGAACAGCATCGCGAAAAGGATCACGAGGATGGCGAGCACGACCAGCATCTCCACGAGCGTGAAGCCCGCGCGGTCGCGCTGCCCTCTCATGATCCGACCAAGCTTTGGTGCGGCGCCTCGTGCCATCATATTCTCTATCCTCAGCCGCGCATCGTCCGTTGGCTCTCGCCCGAAAGCGCTGGCGACCGTCGGAGTGTCATTCGCCTGCAGTATACCCTTCGTCGGTCGCGCCTACCCAGCGTCTTGGTGTCCGACCTTCCACGCCTCATCCGGGCCAACCGAGTCGTCCGTCATGACGCTCCTGCGCACCCGCTGCACACTTCCGTCCCAGAACAGGACCTGGTAGGCGCCCTCGCCCCCGACCTCGACCGCGTCCACATGGAAGGGGCACCAGGTGATGACCGTGTTGTCGTCGGGCCGCCAGTCAGGCATGTTCACGGGCATTGCCGGCGTGCCGGCGTTGCTGTCGATGTCGGCCGCCGGCTGGAGCTGGCGGCGGTACCAGTCGCTGGTGTCGTCCTCAATGCCCCGCGTGGTCAGGTAGGAGTAGCGGTTCAGCGCCACAGTTGCGGCTACGTCCTCGTCATAGCGCTGGTAGCTCTCGAAATGCTCGTCGGATCCGGCGGGCGAGTAGTAATCGACCGGGCAGTGCAGCGTCTCGCGCCGGCTCAGGTAACCCGTCTCGTAGAGCGCCATCAGCCCCGGCCCATCGGGCGGGCTCGCCACCGGATCGGTCGGATCGCCGGTCTGGTCGATGTAGAGCGGCGGCGCGCCTCCCTCATCGAGGCAGTAGGCCTTCAGCGCCACGCCGATCTGCTGAAGCTGGCTCTTGCAGGTCATCGCGCGGTTGCCGTCCCGCAGCGCCTTGCCGGTCGGAACCAGCAGCGCCATCAGGATCACCGCGATCGCTATCACGACGAGAAGCTCGATCAGCGTGAAACCGCCGCGCGTACCCCGGAGCCTCGTCCATGTTGTGTGCGCGTCGCGCCTCGCTGCGCCCATCACAGACCGCCTCTCCTCATCCGCCACTAGAGCAGCGGCTCCGGTGTCAGGAAGGTATCAATGCCGACCATCTCCACGCGCCCGCTGGCTATGTGCCACCAGCCGCGCACCGTCACTGAGACCCCGCGCACGGCCAACACGCCATGCACGTCCGGCTCATTGAGCGTCGCGTTGAGCGTGTCGCCGGAGATGACGTGCAGCTCGCCGCTCACCCGGTCGTAGGGCTCGGCAGCGCCGGCCATGTAGTCAACGGCCACCATCTGATTCGCCGCCGACATCGGGAAGAGCAACCGCGTGTAGGTCGCGTCGTCGGGATCGGGCCCGACCTGGTAGTAGCGGTAGTCAACCGAGTCGGCCAGCCCGTCGGTGACGTAGGTGTCATGGACGGACAAGCGACCGGCATCGGTGTAGTCCTCGACGAACCACGACGGCGCCTTCTGCACCACGACCGTGTGCCCGGCGATGGTGCGGTAGTAGACGCGCAGATCGTGTCCGCGGGCCCCGACGGCGGTCAGCGGCGCCGCCGCATCGTCCCAGTCCAGCGTGAGCTTGCTCTCGATGAAGTCCAGGCCCACCCAGTCCTCCGCATCCGTCCACGCGTCTCCCGTCTGCGTGTCCACGATGAGCACGTAGACCGGATCGGTGAAGGCGGCGCCGAGCAGGTTGGCGGTGAACAGCGGGCTCTCGTCGTCGATGCCGCGGAACGCCAGGTCCACCAGGTAGGGCGGCTGGGTCGGCGCGGCCATCTCCTCCATCATGAAGGGCACCCGACGCGGGCTGCCCATCGAGTCGGCCTCGGTCATCTGCTGATAGTTGACCTGCAGCGTCTCGTTCGCGTCACCGGCGGAAAGCAGCAGCGTCGCGCCGTAGGTGCTCTCCAGCACGGCCCGGCCGCTCGCGACGTTGGCGGGTTGGCCGATCACGGTAGTGAACGGCTCCAGGGCGGTCGCGGTGCACTGATCGGGCAGCACGTTCACGAACGCGGGAGCATCGACGACCGCCACCGCGCGCACCGGCAGGGCGCTGACGCTGGCGTTGGCGTTGTCCACGACCTCACCGAGCACTCCGTGCCGCTCACCGTTCTCGTCCACCCACACGTAGTCGACCTCGGCCGAGGCGTAGGTGGCCGGCGCGTTGAGATAGCCGTCCTCATCCACGTAGAACTGATCGTTGCCCAGTGGCGTCCCAACGTCCGTCCGCTCCAACGCGACCAACCGCGTGACCTGCACGTAGTCAGCCACCGCAGTCGTGTCCTGGACGGTGGCGGGGCCGAGGTTCAGAGAATAGACCGAGTAGGCCTGGCCCGGCTGCGCGATCGGCACATCGAAGGTCTCGCCGATCACCCAGGTGAGGTCATCGCGCGGATTGCCCGGCACCGGGTCCTGGTTCTCGTCGGGGTACAGCCCCGGCTCGATAACGGAGGCGTCGAGCGGATCGTGCCCGGTGATGGCTTCGGGAAGTGCCCAGGCCGTGGTCTTGAGGTTCTCCATGCGCGCCTGGACCCGCCGGGCCGTCTCCGTGCGGATGCGCTCACCCTCGAGGTTGCCGAACAGCGACGGGAAGCCGCGCGCGATGGCGTAGATGCCCACGAGCAGGATGAGCATGGCAACAAGCAGCTCGGCCAGCGTCATACCGCGGCGTCCTCGTCCCATGACCGTCCCTTTCCTCGCGCTTGTCGTCACGGCGGTATCCCTTCGCATCCGGTCGCTGCCGCGCGGTCGCTCCCGCGCCCTTGCGTGCGTATCTTCGCCCGGCGCCTGCTCCTCAGGCTACTGCTCCTGCTTCTCGAACAGGCTCGCGCCGCTCGACGTGTTCTGCCAGTTCTCCACCACGAGCGTGTCGGTCTCGGAGCCGAGGTTCACGTGTGTGTCGCGCTGCTCGGCGGTCTTGGAGTAGAAGCTCCGGTGGAAGGTGCAGTGCGTAACCATCGTGTACTCGGGCGCGTAGATGTTGAGCAGCCGCGGGTAGTACTTCCAGCCGCGGTCGAGCCACGCGGGCTTCGCATCGCCAGGCGGGCTGAGCGGCGTGGTGAGATTCCAGCCCTTCTCGTCGTAGCCGTAGTAGTTGTAGGTGACCTTCGCATTCGAGGTGTCCGAGTCCACCGCGAACTCCCACGGGTTGCTGGAGCCGCGGTCCTCAGCCAGCTCGATCACACCGTTGTAGGAGCAGTAGCGTCGGGCTTTGGCGTCGTCCTGCCGGTCGATGACGGTGCGGTCGTCAGGGCAGACCATCTTGCTCCAGTCATCGACGAAATCAGGATACAGCGCGGAAAAGCCGCCGATGTAGAGCTGGAGGCCGGCGTCGTAGATCGGCTGCGGCGGGTACCTGTGGTACTGCCGCTTATAGTCCTGAAGGGCCGAGACGAGGCTGGAGAGGTTGGTCTGACAATTGACCTGACGAGATTTCTCCCGCGCAGTCGAGAAGGTTGGGAAGAGGATCGCCACGAGGACGACGATGATAGATATGACAACGAGCATCTCCACCAGCGTGAACCCGCGCCGCTTGTCAGTTTGCGTCATTGTCGCGTGCCTCCCACATGTGCTGGCGGATCTTTCTGGCGCGAAATCGGGTCCGTCACGGATGCGGCGCGGGCGTCACTAGTGACTCCCGCGCCATCCGATAGCTTTCTACCCGGCGGCGGGGGGTAACTAAACCTGCCGCCTGGCGCCCGCCAGCGTCCTGGTCACGGTGTTTCTCAGCCTATAAGGAACCGCGACATCACGATTGGTGTAAGGATGTCGCCGAAGTAGATCATCGCCACGCCCGCGGCCGCCATCATCGGCCCGAACGGGATGTAATCCCGTCGCCCGACGAAGCCCGCCGCCATGCAGATCAGGCCCACGATCGCTCCGATGAAGACCGCGAGCAGAAAATACGTCAGGAACTGGTACCCGGGCCCGAGGATCGCGCCCATCGCGCCGGCGAGCTTCACGTCGCCCCAGCCCATCCCCGGCCGCTTGAAGACCCGCTCGGCCACGAAGGCGATTGCCACGAACAGGCCCGCGCCCACCGCCATGCCGACCAGCGAGCGCGGCAGCACCACCGTGTACTCCAAAGTGGAACTGAGCCGCTCGTTGAACATTATCGCCCCCGACACCCCGCCCTGCAGCAGCCGGAGGACGTCGAGCGCCACGCCGACGCCGGCGATGATTGCCACGGTACCGTCCGGGATGATGTAGTGGTCGAGGTCGATGAAGAAGACCACCACGAGGCAGCAGACCGCGAGGAACGCCAGGGGCGCGTGGAGGGTCGGGCCGAAGAGGTAGAGCGCCCCGATCGCCGCGATCCCTGTGAACAGCTCGACGAGCATGTAGCGCGGGGAGTAGGAGCGCGCGCAGTGCCGGCAGCACCCGCGCAAGCCGATGTAGCTCAAGACGGGCACGAGGTCCACCAGTCCGAGGTCCGAGCCGCAACTGAGGCAACGCGAGCGCGGGTGGACCAGCGACTCACCCCGCGGCAAGCGGAAGATCACCACGTTCAGGAAGCTGCCGATGGAGGCCCCAAACAGGAAGACAACCACGATCAGGGCCGTTCCGGCCGCGCCTGTGGAGATCATACTCACCTCGGAACGGCAGCGAACGACGGATAACGGCAGAGAACGACAGACAACGGCAGATAACGACAGAACGACCGACGTCTTCAGCCCCGGCGACGAGCCCACGCAACCCCAGCATGCGCAGTTCGGCGGCCGGTCCCGCACCGGCCGCCGAAGACTGCCCTCAACTGCGTCTGAGCCGGCGTGACGTTACTGGCTCAGGTTTTGAATGACGCCGATCAGTGGCAGGAACATCGCGATGACGATGAAGCCGACGATGAAGCCCAGCACAACGATCATGATCGGCTCGATTGCGGCCGTAAGGCTTTCTACCGCCGCGTCCACCTCGCGCTCGTAGAAGATAGCGACCTTCTCGAGCATGCTGTCAAGCTGACCGGTCTCTTCACCGATCGTGATCATCTGCACGACCATCGCCGGGAACATCTTGCTCTCCGCCAGCGGGTCCGCGATCGTGTCACCCTCACGGATGCTCGCGCGGGCGAGCAGGATCGCGTCGGCGATCACGTCGTTGGCCACCGTGCCCGCCACCGTCTCGAACGCCTGCAGGATCGGAACACCCGACGAGAGCAGCGTCGAGAGAGTGCGCGCGAACCGCGAGACGGCGATCTTGTGGTTCAGCGGCCCGAAAACGGGAATCTTCAGCGTCAGCGCGTCGAAGAAGCGCTTCCCGCTCTTGGTTGCCTTGATCCGACCGACCGCGATCCACAGGCCGACGATGATGCCGATCATCAGGTACCATTTCTGCAGCGCGAAGTTGCTGATGTTCATCAGCAGCCGAGTCGGCGCGGGGAAGTCGCTCTCCTCCATCCCGAGTTCCAGGAACAGTGCCATGAACTTGGGCAGGATGGACATGACAAGGAAGCTGACGATGCCGACCGCAACGACGAGAACCAAGATCGGGTAGGTCATAGCCGACTTGATCTTCAGGCGCAGCTCGAGGTCCTTCTCAAGGAACACCGCGAGACGTTCGAGGGTGTCGTCAAGCACACCACCGACCTCACCGGCGCGGACCAGACCGACCGCCAGCTCGCTGAAGACCTTGGGGTACTTCGCCATCGCCTTCGACAGCGTGGCGCCACCCTCGACCTCCGTCTGGATGTCGCGGATGATCTCCTTGAGGCCGACGTTCGAGGTCTGCTGCTCGAGAACGTCCAGGCAGCGGACCAGCGAGACGCCCGCGTTGATCATCGTGGCAAACTGCCGACAGAAGATCGAGAGGTCCTTCAGTCCGACGCGCTTGCCGAAGCTGAACTTGAACGACTTACCGGAGGCCTTCTTCATCAGCGCCGAGGTCTTCTGCTCCTCAACGCTGGTGGGGAAGAGGCCTTCATCGCGCAGAGACTTGATGAGCGCCTCCTTGGAGGCGGCATCCTGAGTCTTCTGCACCTCCTGCCCCATCTTGTCCTTGGCCGTGTAGGCGAATGTAGGCATCTATGACCCACTCCTCGTCCGCGGACTCACGCTTTCCTCGCTAGTAGGGTACGCGCGATGCCCACGCGCGAAACAAGTTCGTCAAACCTTAACCAAGTTGTCGCCACCATCGAACGGCCCGGCGACGCTGCGTACGGCTACCCGCGCTAGGACTCCTCTTCCCCAGTGCCGTGGATGAGCTTCTCGAGCTCCAGCGGGTTCTGCGCGCGCCGCATTGCGTCCTCGTAGGTAATCATCGACGCCTGGTACAGGTCGCGCAGCGCCTGGTCCATCGTCTGCATCCCCGTGCCCGCGGAGGTCTGGATGACCGAGGTGATCTGGTGAGTCTTCGCCTCGCGGATGAGGTTGCGGATAGCGGAGTTCGCGATCATGACCTCGATCGCGGCGATGCGGCCCGGCTGCCCGGCGCGGCGCATGAGCTGCTGGGAGAGGATCGCCTGCAGGTTGTTCGAGAGCTGGATGCGGATCTGCTCCTGCGCGGCGGGTGGGAAGACGTCGATCATGCGGTCAACGGACTCCGCGGCGCTGTTGGTGTGCAGGGTGGCCATGACAAGGTGACCGGTTTCCGCACAGGTGACGGCGAGCTGGATGGTCTCAAGGTCGCGCATCTCACCGACCAGGATGACGTCCGGGTCTTCACGGAGGGAAGCGCGCAGGGCGTTGTTGAAGGTGTGCGTGTCCTGCCCGAGCTCGCGCTGGTTGATGACGGACTTGGCGTGCGTGTGCAGGTACTCGATCGGGTCCTCGATCGTGATGATGTGCTCGGCGCGCTCGTGGTTGATCTGGTTGATCATCGAGGCGAGCGTGGTGGACTTGCCACTACCGGTGGGGCCCGTGACCAGGATCAGGCCGCGGACACGCCGGGAGAGGTCGAGGACGATGTGCGGCAGGTTCAGTTCGTCGATGGTTGGGATGCGCCGCGGGATAAGACGAAGCGCGGAGGCGACGGTGCCGCGGTCGCGGTAGACGTTCACGCGGAAGCGCGCGACGTCCTGGTATGCGTAGGAGCAGTCCAGCTCGAGGTCCGTCTCGAAGCGCTGGATCTGATCGTCGGTCAGGATGTCGTAGATCATGCGCTGGGAGATCTCGGGCGTGATGACCTCGTAGCGCGTCTTCTTGAGCTCACCGTCGATGCGCAGCACGGGCGGAAGACCGTCGGAGACGTGCAGGTCCGAGGCGTTATGCTCGACGACGAGCTCGAGCAGCTCGTCGATGTGCACATCATGGACGGGCTTGACCTTCCGCTTGGCTCGTGCGGCTTCCTGAGCTGCCATCGGCAGTGCCTCCTGGGGGCGCGGGCGGAGCCGGGGGCCGCGCGCGCCCTCTTGTGATTACATGGTGCTGCGCGTTACCTGACGGTGGATACCACGCGCAGGATCTCATCGATGTCCGTCGTGCCCACCATCGCCTTGTTGAGCGCGTCCATGCTCAGCGTGATCATCCCGTTGGCCAGTGCGGCCTCTTTGATCTGGTCGGCGGAGGCGCGCTTGACCACCAGTTCGCGGATCTCGGTGTTCATCGTCATCATCTCGTAGATCCCGATGCGGCCCAAGTAGCCGGTGTTGCGGCAGGCCGGGCAGCCCCGTCCGGTGTAGAAGACGATGTCCCGATTCTCGGGGGCGTCGGGGTCGAAGCCGAGGCCCAGGAGCTGGTCGCGGGAGGGCGTCGTGGGCTCCTTGCAGCTCTCACAGAGCTTGCGCGCGAGCCGCTGGGAGACAGAGGCGATGATCGAGGAAGCGATGAGGAACGGCTCGACGCCCATGTCGATCATACGCGTAACGGTGGACGGCGCGTCGTTCGTGTGCAGGGTGCTGAGCACAAGGTGACCGGTGAGAGCGGCCTGGATCGCGATCTCCGAGGTCTCCAGGTCGCGAATCTCGCCGACCAGGATGATGTCGGGGTCCTGCCGCAGGAAGTACTTCAGCGCGATCGCGAAGGTCAGCCCGGCTTTGCGGTTCACGTGCACCTGGCTGATGCCATCGATCTGATACTCGACCGGGTCCTCGATCGTGATGATGTTGGTCTCGATGTCGTTGATCTTGTTGAGAACCGAGTACTGTGTGGTGGTCTTCCCGCTTCCGGTAGGTCCGGTCGAGAGGATCATGCCGTTGGGCTGGGAGATGAGGTAGTCCATCGTGACCATCATCTCATGCGAGAAGCCGAGGTTCTCGAGGCCGAGCATGATACCGCGCTTGTCCAGGATCCGCATGACACACTTTTCGCCGAGCGTCGTGGGGATGGTGGAGACGCGCAGGTCGAAGTCATCGCCGGCGTGCCTGATGTGGATGCGTCCGTCCTGCGGGACGCGGCGCTCGGCGATGTTCATGTTGGCCATGATCTTCAGACGCGAGATCAGCGGCGCGTGCACGTACTTGGGCAGCGTAAGGATCTCATGCAGCACACCGTCGATGCGGTAGCGGATGCGCACGCCCTCGCTCCCCGGCTCGACGTGGATGTCGCTGGCGCGCTCCTGGATGGCGCGTTGGATGACGACCTTGGCGATGCGGATGATCGGCGCCTCGTCGGCCACGTCCGCGATGCGGTCGGTGTCGATGCGGGAGTCGTCGCCGGCGTCATCCTCGGCCGCGAGCATCCCGCTCTCGCGCACGGACTGGGCCAGCTGGGCCATATCGCCCATGCCGAAGTCCCCGGCGCCGCCACCTCCGCCCCCGCCCCCACCGCCGCCACCGCCGGCCGGCGCCGTGCTGTAAACCTTCTCGATCATGCTCTCGATCACGTCACCTCGCGCCAGCAGTGGCTCAACCGCCACCTGCAGGCGCATCTTCAGGTCGTCGAGCGCGATGACGTCCGTGGGCTCGGCCATCGCCACACGAATCGTCCCCTCCTCGCCACGGTCCACCGGCAGCGCCGTGTAACGCTTCGCCACATCCTGGCTGATGAGCGTCGCCACGTTCGGATCCACCTGGGTCTTGTCCAGGTTCACGTAGCCAACGCTCATCTGCTCGGCGAGCGTCTGATACAATGGCTCCTCGTCGACGAACCCGAGGTCCATCAGAATCTCGCCGATACGCTGTGTACTCTGCTCCTGTGCCGCGAGGGCCTGTTCGAGCTGCTCATCCGTGACGTGGCCCTTCTCGATGAGCATCTGCCCGATCAACTTCCTGCCGCGGGACCTGCGCATTCTCCGCACCTCTCGCCTACTAGCTGTGACGCGAACCGTACATAGGACTCCAAAGTCCTATCGCCCGGCTGATTATACCCGCCGTCGACTCGCCACGTCAAGGTAGCGAACGACGGAGAGCGGCAGACAGCAACTGCGAACGGCGTACAACCACTGCGAACGCCAACGACGGGCGGCGAATGCTCGTTCCGGAAGTGCATGCATGGAACCTGCGTGGCCACAATATCTTAACGTACTCGCGGCCGCGATGGTCAGGGGCTCTGCCGGCTGAGCCTCAACACCGTCGCCGAATGCGGCGGGAACACGATGCCGAAGCTCTCTCCCCGCAGCTCCAGTGGCTCAGTGTGTACCGCCACGGCGTTGGGCAGGGCCTCCGAGTTCGCGGCGGCCTCGCTCGCGCCGGTGAGCGTCGCCCGCTCGATGCCCACGACGCTCTCCCCCACTGCGATCCGCGCCTGCACGGCCTCCGACGGATGCCGGTTCACCGCCGCCAGCACGACCTCGCGGCCATCGTCGGCGAGAACCGCGCTCACATCCAGCCACGGCACGCCATCCAGCGCCGGGATGTTGCCGAAAGCCTCCGCATCGAAGGCCGGCGAGGCGCACTCGCAGGAGAGGGCCTCCCCGTGACAGCGGCGGTAGAGTGAGAACGCGTGATAGAGCGGTGTCCCCCAGGCGGCGGTCGGCGCAGTGACGATCGCGGGCAGCACGTTCACGAGCTGCGCGAGGTTGGCCATCGACAGCCGATCGCCCAGCCGATTCATCGCGTTGAAGACGCCTGCCGCGAACAGAGCGTCGCGCAGTTCGTAGCGCTCCTCGATGCCATCGTCGCCGGCTGCGTCGAGCCAGACATTCCACTCGTCGAACGCGATGCCAACGCCGCTGCCCGCGCCGAGGACCTCGTCGATCGTCTCCGCGACCAGGCGCAGCCGCCGCTCGATGTCCAACGGGGCCGCGACGATCGCCCGGAACTGCCGCTCGCGCGCCGCATCGTCGCGCCGGTGCGGAACGTAGCGATGCACGGACAGGTGGTCGATCTGCTCGCCCGCGATGCGCAGCACCGTCGGGTTCCAGTGGGGATGGTCCACCGGATCGGCGCCGACCGCGATCAGCTCGATCGACGGGTCCTCCGCCCGCATCGCCTCGGCGAAGCGCACGAAGAGCCGGGCGTACTCGTCCGCGGGCACGTTGCCGATCTCCCAGCTCCCGTAGGTCTCGTTGCCGATCCCCCACCAGTGCACACCAAGGTCGCGCTCGCGGCACCAGCCCACCCACTCGGCCGCAGAGTCCGCGTCATCGCTGCCGGTGTTGACGCAGATGTAGGGCTCGGCGCCGACGAGGCGGCAGAAGCGCACGAATTCCGCGGTGCCGAAGTCATTGTCATCCCACGCCCCCCACGCCGGATCGAAGCTGGCGGGGCGCGCGTGGGGCTCGCCGACGCCGTCGCGCCAGCGGTAGCCGTCGGCGAAGCAGCCTCCGGGCCAGCGGATGATCGGCGGCTCGATCGCGCGCACCAGCTCAACCACGTCGGCGCGGAGGCCGCCCAGCTCCAGGTCGCGCACGGCCAGCACGCTCGGCCCGCGCACCTGCATCGTGCCCGCGCCGCGGCAGCCGATCACGAGCGCGTCGTCGTCGCTGTCCCAGTGGGAGGTGACGGTGCGTTCTATGCGCGCGCCGTCGGGGCCGGGCGCGGGCAGCACGTGCGTCTCACCGCCGAGGCCGAGCAGCACCTCGGTGATGCCGGGCGAGGTCCGCAACTCGACGGAGAGCGCGTACTCCACGCCGGCACGGACCGCCAGGCCGGCGTGGGCGATGCGATGCGGCTCGCCGGTGTCGCGCAGGCAGCGCATCGTGAGCGCGCCACCGGACGACTCTGCGGGCGGCTCGACGAGCAGGTGCGGCGCGCGCCCGCCGAGCTTCCGCCAGGGGTCGGCGAGGCCGTCGCGATCCTCGTCAAAGCCCGTGAAGCGCCGGGAGCGCAGCATCTCGGCGTGGATGCCGCCGGTGATGCAACGCCCGAGCTGCTCGATGAAGTGCCCGAAGATGAGCGGGCTGACGGAGCCGGTCGGGCGGGAGGGATCGACGGTGATCGTGGCCTCAAGCATCAGCGACGCCTCCTGGATGTGCGTCGGCGTCCACGAGCCAGCTCGGGACGGCGCGCGTGACGGTGAGCGCGTAGACAGACGCGGCACCCGCATACTTGAGCACCCGCGCGCACTCCTCCAGCGTCGAGCCGGTGGTCATGACGTCATCGACGAGGATCAGCGATGCGCCCTTGAGCCGCCAGGGCTTGCGCGCCTCGAATGCCCCGCGCACGTTGGCGCGCCGAAGCGGGCCCGGCACCTGCGTCTGCGGCTGCGTCTCGCGGATCCGCGCCAGGGCGTCGGTCCAGACGGGGAGCCCGAGTGGCTCGGCGAGCCCCCGGCAGAGCATCTCCGCCTGGTCGAAGCCGCGCCACGCCCGGCGCTTCGGGTGCAGCGGAACGGGCAGGAGCGCGCGGCAGCGGTCGAGCGGCAGACCGGGGCGCGCCCCCCCCACCTCGCGACGTGCCACGTCGCCGATCATCTCCGCGAAGGTCGGTGCAATACGCGTGCGACTGTGGAACTTGTAGGCGATCATGGCGGTGCGCAGCGCCCCCGTGTGCAGCCCGACCGAGCGGGCGCCGCTGATCCAGCGGCCATCGCGGCAATCCGCGCACAGTGCGCCGGGCAGCGACTCGGGCGCGCGGTCGCGCAGAGGGGTGCCGCAGCACGGGCAGCGGCGCTCTGCGATGAACAGCGACTCGCCGCGGCACGTCTCACAGAGCGGGTCGGCCGAGAAACTCCGGCAGACCTGGCAGCGTGGCGGGAAGAGCAGGTCGAGCAGTTGCGAGCCGAGCCCCCGTGAACGCATGGTCTTGGGCGGTTCGACGGGCGAGGGGGCATACCTTCGCCGCGGGAGCCCGTCGTTTGTCGTTTGTAGGACGGGCATCCTGCCCGTCAGTGGTCCCTTGAGAGGCCGCAAAGTCCGTTGACTTCGCGCCCGCGCGTATGCTACGCTTCTGTGCGATGCGCGCGGCTCCGGTCTTCCGCCGGGGCCGGGCGCAATTGATGGTTCAGATGGAGATGCCATGAGCCGGACACGATCGGGACTGGTGCTTTCCGCGCTCGTGCTGCTGGTGGGCCTGCAGATCGCAGCGGCCGAGCCGGTGGTGGAGACGCTCGATAACGGCTGCCGACTGGTGGTGGAGGTCGATCACTCCCGCCCGGTGGCGTCTTTCCGCGTGTACGTCGGCGCCGGCTCGATCTACGAGGGACAGTACCTCGGTGGCGGCATCACGCACTTCCTCGAACACACCATCAGCGAGGGCTCCCAGAGCCGCACGCTGGCGGAGATCGAGGCCGAGCTGGACGCGCTCGGCAACACCTACAACGCGTACACGACCAAGGATCACACCTGCTATTACGCGACGACCTCGGGTGAGGACATCGGCCGGCTGGCAGACGTCATCTCCGACTTCGTCCTGCACCCGACCTTCCCCGCCGAGCACGTCGAGACCCAGCGCGGGATCATCCTGCGCGAGATGGCGATGGGGGATGACGACCCGATCCGCCGCGTGACGAATCTGCTCTACCAGACGCTCTTCACCACGCACCCGGACCGCTACCGCATCATCGGCTACCCGGAGGCTTTCACCAGCCTCACCCGAGATGACATCGTGGACTATCACGATCGGCTCTACGGGCCCGGCAACATCGTGGTGGCGGCGGTCGGCGACTTTGACGGCGAGGCTGTGCTGGCGCAGCTGCGCGAGCTCTACAGCTCGCTCCCGCGCAGGCCGCGTCCGGCGGTGGAGCTCGCGCAGGAGCCCGAGCAAATCGCTCCCCGGCGACGGGTCGAGGAGGCCGCGAACGTTCAGCGCGCCTATCTGCGCATCGCCTGGCCGACGATCAGCCTCTTCGATGAGGACCTCTACGCGCTCGACACGCTCTCGGGCTACCTGACCGCGGGCGAGTCGTCGCTGCTGGTGCGGCGGCTGCGCGACGAGCTGGGCCTCGTCGATGACGTGTCGAGCTACTCCGCCACGCCCGGCTACGACGCGGGCTTCTTCGCATTCGGGGCCACGCTGGACCCGGCGAATCTCGCGCGCGTCGAGCAGGAGATCGTGGCGACGCTCGATGAGATCAAGCGGAGCGCGCCGCGCAAGCGCGAGATCGAGCGCGTGCTCAAGCAGGTCGAGGCGGCCGAGGTGTTCGGGCAGGAGTCGGCGGAGGGCCGCGCCTCGACGCTGGGGCGCAACCTGATGCAGACCGGCGACGTGGACTTCACGGAGCGCTACGTCGCGGGCATCCGCGGCGTCACGCCCCGGCAGGTCAGCGAGGTCGCGCAGAAGTACTTCGCGCCCGAGCGCATGACCGTCGCGATCCTTCGGCCGCCCGTCGAGGGCACGGACGAGGGCACACAGGAGCCGGACGCCGGTGAGGTGCGCACCTACGAGCGCACGCTCGGCAACGGCCTGCGCGTCATGGTGCGCGAGAACCACTCGATCCCGGCGGTGAGCATCTGCACCGCGACTCTCGGCGGCCTGCGCTACGAGAGCGCCGAGAACGTCGGCATCACCTCGCTGATGGCGTCGATGCTCGTGCGCGGCACGCAGCACCTTACGCGGCAGGAGCTGGCCGAGCGCGTGGACCGGCTCGGCGGCAGCCTCGCCCCGTACTCGGGCCGCAACAGCTTCGGGCTGAACGCGCAGTTCCTCTCGGGCGACCTGCCCGCGGCGTTGGAGCTCACGCTCGACGCGCTCTTCCGCCCGACCTTCCCGGCGGACGAGCTCGAGCGCGAGCGGCAGCTCACGCTGGCGGGCATCGCGCGTCAGAAGGACAGCGTGCAGATGGTGGCGATCCAGGCGCTGCTGGCGGAGCTCTTCCACGAGCACCCCTACCGCTTCACGCCGATCGGCACAGAGGAGTCGGTGCGCGACCTGACCGTCGCGGACATCAAGGCATTCCACGCGGCCTTCGCCCGAGCCGCCGCGACCTCGGTGGTGATCGCCGGTGACGTGGACGCGGACGCGGCGTTCGCCGAGGTCGAGCGCCTGACGCAGGGGCTCACGGCCGAGCCGCCGCAGCCGCCGGACGCACCCGCGGAGCAGCCGATCGAGCAGCCGCGCGAGCGGATTATCGAGCGCCCGCAGGCGCAGGCGATCGTCGCCTGCGCCTTCCACGCGCTGACCGTCAATGACCCGGACGCGGACGTGCTGGACGTGCTCGACGCGGTGCTCTCCGGCGCCGGGATGCCCGGCGGGCGGCTGCACGACACACTGCGCGGCGAGCAGCTCGTCTACTTCGTGCACGGGACACCGATGCTCGGGCTCGATCCGGGCGCGTACATCATCCAGGCCGGCACGGCGCCGGAGACGGTCGCGACTGTGCGCGAGCGGATCGAGGCGATCATCCGATCGCTGGTGGCGGAGCCGCCGTCGCAGGACGAGCTGGAGCTTGGCAAGCGAGCGGCGATCGCCGCACACCGCGCCGGGCTGGAGACGAACGCATCGGTCGCGCAGACGATGGCGCTGGACGTGATCTACGGGCTCGGCGCGCAGAACTGGGAGAGCTACGACAAGCGTATCGAAGCGGTGACGGCGGAGCAGGTGCAGCAGATGGCGCAACGCGTGCTGGACCTTGAGCGCTCGGCGGTCGTCGTAACCACACCTGGGGACACAGGCGAAGGCAACGAAGGCTGAGGGACCTATGACCGGTGACGACGGACGCGGGGCAGGTGCGGACGCTATGACGGCACGGGACTACTCACAATTGGTCGCGCGGGAGATCTGCGACGTGCTCGCCCGCACGGACGAGCAGCAGGTCGAGACGCTGCTGGACATGATCGAGGCGGCCAACGCGATCTTCGTCGGCGGGGCCGGGCGCAGCATGATGATGATGCAGGCGTTGGCGATGCGGCTGATGCACATCGGCTTCGCCTCTTACGTGGTGGGCGAGACGACGACGCCCGCCATCGGCGAAAACGACCTGCTGATCGCGGGCAGCGGCTCGGGGCGCACACGCATGACGCTGGCGCTGGTGGAAGCCGCGGCCGCTCGCGGGGCGCGCACCGCCATCATCACCGGCCACCCTGACTCGCCGCTGGCCGGGGCCGCCGACCACGTCGTGCATCTGCACGCGCCGGTGGTCTTCCTGAACGCCGAGCGACCCACGCGCCAGCCTCCCGGCACACTCTTCGAGCAGTGCCTGCTGGCGCAGGGCGACGCGATGATCCTGATGCTGATGCACCGACGTGGCACTACCGAGGAGCATATCCGCCACCGGCATACGAAGTTCGAGTAGGAGTGCCGGACGAGCGTACCGAAGGACGGAACATGACTGAGCAGTCTGACCTGGGTAACACCGACGCGCTCGCCGTAGTGGAGGAGGACGCCTCCTCCTCCGGCCGCGTCAAGCTCATCGCCATCATCTCAGCCGTAGCACTGGCCACGATCCTCGTGATCGGCGCCATCACGCTTGCCATCGCCACGACCTCGTGGGTGAAGAGCGGCGAGATCGCCCGGAACGTGGCGATCGGCGGCCTGAACGTGGGTGGAATGACCCGCGAGGAGGCCGTCGCCGCCCTGCGCGACCGCTGGTTACCGTCACTCCCCGATGCAGTGCTGGTCACCTTCCCCGAGGGCGAGTGGGAGGCGCAGCGCGAGGAGCTGGGCGTGCAGTTCAAGCTCGAGGTGGCCGCGCAGAAAGCCGTGCGCGTCGGCCGTGAGGGCGGCTTGCTCGATCAGATGACAGCCCGCCTGGGCTCCCGCGGCGCCACCGTGCAGGTCGAGGTACCGGTCCAGTTCGACGAGGAGACGCTCGATGACGCCATGAGCGGCCTCGCCGAGGAGGTGGACCGCGACCCGGTTGACGCCGACATCGAAGTCGCCGGCAGCAAGGTCAACGTCATCCCCGGCGTCGTGGGTCGGCGGCTGGACGTGGGAGGAACGATCGAGACCGTCAAGGCGGCGCTCGCCGAGCCGTCGGCGCAGACGGTGGCGGCGGTCGTCGAGACCGCCGAGCCTGCCGTGACCGCCGAGGACCTCTCGCACATCGAGGTCGTGCTCGCGGAGTTCGCCTCTCCGTACAAGTCATACCAGGCCGACCGCACGCACAACCTGGGCCTCGCCGCGGCCAAGCTCAACGAGCGCGTCCTGCGACCCGGTGAGGAGTTCTCGTTCAACGGCATGGTCGGCGAGCGGCTGGCCAAGGACGGCTATCGCTCGGCACCCATCTTCATCCGGGGCGAGGTCGAGCCCTCACTGGCCGGAGGCATCTGTCAGATAGCCAGCACTCTGTACAACGTCGCGCTGCTGGCGAACCTCGACATGGTCGAGCGCCACCATCACTCGCGCCCGGTGAACTACGTGCCGACCGGCCGCGACGCAACGGTCTACTGGGGCGTCTACGACCTGAAGTTCCGCAACTCCCTCAAGCACCCGGTGCTGCTGCTCGCGGAGGTCGGCGGCGGGTACGTGACCTTCAAGATGCTCGGCAGCGCGGAGGACGACGCAGAGGTCGAACTCCCGCGCGAGGGCCTCAGCCGCATCGGGCACGCGACCAAGGAGATCGAGGACCCCGAGCTCGAGGAGGGCACGGAGGAAGTTGAGAAGGAGGGTCGCGACGGCTGGCGCGTGACCGTCTACCGCAAGGCCACTCGCGACGGCAAGGTCGTCCGCGATGAGAAGCTGCACTCGGACGTGTACTCGCCCCAAACGCACGTGGTGCGGATCGGGACGAAGCCGCCGGAGGAGACGCCTCTCGAGGGCGAGGACGTGCCTCCGGGCACAACGCCCGGCGCGCCCGGCACTGCGACGAGTCCGCCCGCTCCCGGCGGTGCCGCTCCGGCGACTCCGCCCGACGCGCCCGCGACTCCCGAGAGCGAGTGAGGCGGCCGCCGCGAAGGGCTCTTGACTTCCCGACGGGCCGACAATATACTGTCCGGTGACACCCGGCTCCCCGCTCACTGCCGGTGCGGGGGGGCGGAACCTGTATCGCAGCAGAGGTGGTTGCCTGTGCGTGGACGGCGCCAGGGACGCACCATACTGAGAGTCGTCGCACTTATCGCCATATTCGGCACATTCGTCTTCCTGGGAGAGATTTTCGCCCAGGAAGAGGGAATGGAGCCGCCGCCAGACATCGGCGGGATGCCCGGCGGCGAAGAAATGCCTCCCGGCATGGAGGGCATGCCTGGAGGGCCAGGTATGCCGGGGATGCCCGGAATGACCGGCATGGCCGGCGGCGGTGGAGCCGGCGGCCTCCAATGGACCGAGCAGGAAATGCCCGAGGAGCTCGTCAAGACGTACGATGAGTTCCTGGCACAGACCGGCACGCCGGGAGCGATGATCCCGGAGAACTTCCTCGAAGACGACCAGGGCGTTCCGCGCAAGGCCACCGAGAACGCGTGGAGGCAGCTCCAGCGCGTCTACGCCGCCCGCGAGATAGGCGGCCCCGCTGAGGGCGGCGTCGCCGGCAAGCCCGGCTACGGCCTCGCCACGCGCATCCAGCGCGAGCTGGCCGTCAAGGAGGCCGAGGTCGCCGACGTGCAGTATGTCTACGAGAAGGGCCTCGACAACTTCTCATTCGAGATCGGCTTTCCCCAGTACGAGCACAGCGCAATCCGCCCCGGGACGAGCACTATCCCGGTCCGGATCGGCGTCATCATGAAGGTCAAGCCCAACGTCGCCCAGCGCTACCCGAGCCTCATCTACCGCAAGCTCAAGAAGTATGACTTCTACGGGACCGACCGCCAGATCTTCCGCATCCACGACTACGAGGGCGGTATCTGGAACCCGAAGGAGATCTACCTCTACAACGGCGCGGTCTCCGAGTGGAACAGCCTCTGGGGGCAGAACTCGGTGCGACTGACGCTCTACGATTCGACGGGCGATACGATCGCCTCCGCCACGCAGTCGGCCGGGCACACCGGCGGGATCTGCGCCAAGCTCCTCTACCCCGACGAGCTCAACTACGCGCCGATGAATGAGATGATCATCGCGCCGCAGGACAAGAGCTTCGAGGGCGGCAACCTCAACCTCCCCGGCAAGAAGGGTTGGTACTACAGCTTCAGCTTCAGCGTCCCGCTGGGCGAGCTGTCCGGTCTCGATCGCGCCGAAGCGGTCCTGATCGGCGCGGGCGGCCGTGAGGGCGCGCGCGGAGCGACCCAGCCGCCACCCCCGGATGCCACGTACGAGGGCGAGGCGTCGCGTGCGGCCGTGCAGGCGGGCGTAGACCGCGCCACGGGCTCGGCCCGCCGTGGAGTCGCCTCGTCGGGCTATTCTGTTAGCGGCCCAATCTACACCGGCCCGGTCTTCTGAGCAGAAGCGACGACCTGACCAACCGGCGCGCCGCGAGCAATCGCGGCGCGCTTTCGGTTCTGCGGACGATCCGCATCCTGCACCACAAGAAGGTTCCTCAGTAGCGGCATGGAAGTAGCAGCGCAACAACAGCCGCACACGTGTCGTGAGGGGGTTATGCCATGTCCACGCAGCGCAATCTCCGCAGCATCCTCAGCCTCACCGCCGCTCTGCTTCTCGTCGCGCTCGCCGGGACTGCCATCGCGCAGGACTTGGAGGCACTTCGCCCGCAGGTCGCGGGCTTCACTGTCTGGCCCGACTACCGAGCCACCGGCGGGGACATGTTCTTCAGGCTCAGTCAGAACCGGCAATGGGTCGCGGCAATGGGGCGGCCCGGAGGTGAGCAGCATTTCAACGTATGGGGCATGTCCCCATCCGGCAATCTGACGGTCTGCCTCGACGGTCCAAGCTCGCCTGGCCACGGTGTATGGGACTTCACGTGGTGCGGCAACTCGCTGGTGTTGGGCGATATGGGGCGGTTGGCGGACTTCAGCGATACTGTAGACGCCCTGCTGCACGGTAAGACGATGCTCTGGCAGCCCACGAGTGGCACAGTGGTGAGCACAATCGATGAGATGTTCATGGGGCTGCTAGGGGACAGAGATGGGACGCGAGTTGTGGCATTCTCACCCCTGTCCGAGGTCGATGCGTTCCGTCAGGGCGGGGCGTCGCTACGTCTACTCCAAGTCCCCGGTCTGCAAAGCTCCACCCGTGCTCCGTTGCCGGACGGCTACCGTGTCCAGCACAGTGCGATGATCCCCGCACCAATCTGTTGGCACCCGCATGAAGATGGCTGGTTCATGTTGGTGATGCGTCAACAGGGAGATCGGCCAGAGAGCCTTTGGGCTACTCGCTTCCTATCATTCTGGGATGTCTCAGGAAGTGCAAGGGATGTAGGAATCGTGGGTGGGCGGCGCACACCTTCTCAGGACTCTGGCCGGGTCGTCGACATCCCGGGTTTGACCCCGGTTGACGACGGAGCCGCAGTCGCGGCCTACGTGGAGGGGCCGGACCGAAAGGACAGCATCGTCATCTACGGACCTGAGGGACCGGTACGATCGTACTACCTCGGGGCGGGCTACGACGGGCTCGGCTACCCGCTTCAGCTGGCGAGGATGGAGGACGACCACATTCCGTGGAAGTTCATCTCCATGGCCCCGGATGGTCGTCGTGCCCTGTTCCAGAAGCTGACAGGAAGCGATGCCCCAGAGCCACATCTGTCGCGGCGACCCGTCTGGTGCTGGGACATGGAGGCCGACACCGGCTATCACGTCGCCACGATCGGGCAGATCGAGGAGTACCACGGGTGGCTGTCCGACGACGCCGTCATCCTCGGCGTCCGCAATACCGAGGCCGACGAGCATCGGATCGACTATGGTGTGCTGCGGCTGCCGCCCGCCGATGAGTAGCGAGCCACTGATCGCGGAAGGTCCGTTACGCATGGTCATCGATGGTCACGTCCACGTGCAGGGCAACTGGGGCACGCCGGACGATCGCATGGGCTACCTGCTCGAATACGCCGACCGGCTCGGCATCGACCGCCTCTGTCTGAGCCTCGGGACATCGCGCGATGAGCGGCCGGACATGGAGACCGTCCGCCGCGATAACGACATGGTCCGCGCGGCGATCGAGCTGCACCCGCGCTACCTCGGCTTCTGCTACCTCAACCCGTGTTACCTGCAGGAGTCGCTCGACGAGATCGAGCGCAACGTCGCGGACGGGCCGTTCGTGGGCATCAAGCTGTGGGTCGCGCTGCACTGCGACCAGCCGAACCTCGACCCGATCTGCGAGCGCGCCGCCGAGCTTGGTGCGCCGGTCCTGCAGCACACGTGGATGAAGGTCACCGGGAACCTCGGCTATGAGTCGACGCCCTGGCAGGTCGCGGAGATCGCGCGCCGCCACCCGGACGCGACCTTCATCCTCGGCCACTCGGGCGGCAACTGGGAGATGGGCTACCGGATCGTGCAGGACTCGCCGAACGTGCTCGCGGAGGTCGCGGGCGGCGATCCGGAGCTCGGCCAGACCGAGATGGGCGTCGCGATGCTCGGCGCCGACCGCATCGTCTACGGCTCCGATGCGCCCGGCCGCAGCTTCGCCACACAGATCTCCAAGGTGCGCGGGGCGGACATCACCGAGGAGGAGCGCGCGCTGATCCTCGGAGGCAACATGCAGAGGGTGCTCGGCCTGTGAGCGAGCGCAGCGGCATCATCGACTGCCACGTCCACCCCACCGCCGCCAAGGGCGACGGCCCGGCCGCCTGCGCTGCCGAGATGCTGCGCTTCGCCGACCGCATGGGGATCGAGTGGCAGGGCCTGAGCCTCGGCCCGAACTTCATCGCCCAGCCCACCGAGGCGCAGATCGAGGCCGATAACGACTTCAACGCCGAGATGATCGCGCTCCACCCGGACCGCTTCTTCGGCTACGCGAACCTCAACCCGAACCTGCTCTTCCACTCGCTGCGCGAGATCGACGAGCGCATCGCCAACGGGCCCTTCGTCGGCATCAAGCTCTGGGTCGCGCTCTGCTGCGATCACGCGAACGTGGACGCGATCTGCGAGCGCGCCGCCGAATTGCGCGCGCCGATCCTCCAGCACACGTTCTTCCGCACCGGCGGCAACCTCGCGGGCGAGTCGAGCCCCGATGACATCGCGGCACTGGCGGCGCGGCATCCACAGGTCACGTTCATCGCGGCGCACGCGGGCCTCAACTGGGAGCGCGGCATCCGCGCGGTCGCCGATCAGCCGAACGTCTCCGTGGACACCTGCGGCTTCGACCCGGAGGCGGGCTTCACGGAGATGGCGGTCGCGTGGCTGGGCGCCGAGCGCGTCGTCTACGGCTCGGACGCCGCCGGGCGCAGCTTCGCCTCGCAGCTCGCGAAGGTCCTCGGCGCGGACATCACCGAGGCCGAGCGCGAGCTGATCCTGAGCGGCAACATGAGGCGGGTGCTTGGGCTGTGACTATCGACTGCCACGTGCATCTACACCCCGCGTACGGCGACCGTATCTCGTGCGCTGAGAGGCTGCTGTGGGGCGCCGACCGCGTCGGCATCGAGCGCATGTGCCTGAGCATGGGCATGCGCCGCAGCTACCTGCTCCCGAACCCGCTGGAGGACATGTATCTGCACAACGATGACGTGCAGGCCGTGGTCGAGCGCTGGCCGGATCGCTTCATCGGCTTCTGCTTTCTGCAGCCGAGCTACCTGCCACAGAGCCTCGAGGAGCTGGAGCGGCGCGTCGCGAACGGGCCGTTCCGCACGGTGAAGATGCTCTGGGACATGTTCTGCGATGAGCCGAACTACGACCCGATCGCGGACGCGGCGGGCGAGCTTGGCGTGCCGATCCAGCAGCACACATGGCACAAGGCGCCGGGGAACTACCCGCGCGAGTCCGAGGCCTGGCGGCTGGCAACTGGGAGCTTGGCATCCGCGAGATCGCCGACACGCCGAACGTGCTCGCGGACATCTGCGGCGGCGATCCGGAGATGGGCTACGCGGAGATGGCGGTCGAGTGGCTGGGCGTCGAGCGCGTTGTCTACGGCTCGGACGCGCTGGGCCGCAGCTTCGCGTCGCAGCTTGCGAAGGTGCATGGGGCGGACATCAGTGACGATGAGAAACGACTTATCCTGAGTGGCAACATGAGGCGGGTGCTTGGACTGTGACGATCATCGACTGCAACGCGAATCTCGGAAGCTGGCCCTTCCGCCGCACCGACTACTCCACGTCGGAGGAGCTGCTGGAGCGCATCGGGCGGGTGGGGATCGGCAGCGCGTGGGTGACGAGCCTCGATGCGGTGATGCTCAAGAACGTGGCGGCGGCGAACGCGCCGCTGGCCGAGGCGGTCGCGGAATATGACGCGCTCAGCGCCGTCGGCACGGTCAATCCGATGTGGCCGAAGTGGGAGCGCGACGTGGCGGAGTGCGCGGAACTGGGCATGATCGGCGTGCGCGTGAACCCGAACTACCAGAGCTGGCTGCCGACGGACCCGATCTTCGGCGAGCTGCTGGCGGCGGCGGGCGAGCTGGGGCTGTTCGTGGAGCTGACGGTGCGCATGACCGACGAGCGGCATCACCATCCGCTGGTGATGGTGCCGCCGGTGGTGCTGGGCGGGCTGCCGGACGTGTGCGCGCGCCATCCGGAGACGACGATCGTGGTCGCGAACGCGAAGAACGGGGACCTGCTGGGCATCACGCGCGACGCGGGCGGCGCGCTGCCCGAGCGGCTCTACTTCGAGATGTCGCACATTGAGTCGGTGGGCGGCGTGCAGACGGTCGCGAACGAGATCGGCATCGATCACATGCTCTTCGGCACGCACGCGCCCTACTACTACCCCGAATCCGCGACGCTGAAGGTCTTCGACGAGTGCGACTTCAGCGAGGCGGAACTCGCGGCCCTCACGCACGCGAACGCGGAGGGGTTGTTGGCGGGGCTGTAGCCGCCCGGGCCTCAACTCAACGCAATCAGCGCACCGGCTCCGCCGCCATCGCCACGCGGAAGCCCACGTCGTTACAGGTCGCGTCGGGGTCCTCGAAGGCGTGGAACCACGCCCGCGCGGCGTCCGGGCCGTAGCCATACGCGCCGCCGCGCAGCAATCCGCGCGGCTGGGGCTTCCAGCCGAAGTCCAGCGGCGGCCGCGGGTCCACATACAGGTCGCTGACCCACTCCCAGACGTTCCCCACCAAGCTTCCGCGAGTACTCCATCGCCTGCGGACGCAGGACCTTCGACGCGGGCATCTCGTCCTGGCCCGCGGGATAGCCGTGATCCGGGAAGATCTGCGCGAACTCCGCGTTGGTCACTTCGTGTTTACCGATGTAGAACGCGGGCAGGAAGGCGCGGTGCAGTGGCGGCACGTCGGAGGTCGCGTCCTCGTGATCGCTGCCCATCCAGAAGTAGCCCGCGGGCACGAGGACCATACTCTCGGGAGGCGGCGCGTACTGCGCCTCCATGAGGGCGCTGTGGAGTTCGCGGTGTGCTGCGGTGGTATACTGCCCCGCGGAGGGCACGATGACCGATTTTGGCGAAAGCAGGCGGGCGTTCCTGAAGAGGCTCGGGTGGGCCGCGGGCGGGTTGGCGGTCGGCGGCGCTGGGCTGGACGTGGCGGGCGAGCGCTTCTGGGTGCAGGTGACGCACCCGCGCATCGTCGTGCCGGGGCTGCCCGCCGCCTTCGAGGGACTGCGCATCTGCCACCTCACCGACGTGCATCACGGCCCGTGGCTTTCGCTGAAGCACGTGCGGAAGGTGGTCGAGCTGGCGCTGCGGCAGGAGCCGGACGTGTTCGTGATCACGGGCGATCTCTCGCACAAGCACTCGCGCTACGTGCTGCCGGTGTGGGACGCGATGACGCCGCTGGAGGCGCCGCTGGGCGTCTGGAGCGTGATGGGCAATCACGACTGGTGGCACGGGATCGGGCCCAGCCGGCGGGGCGCGGAGGCGGCGGGGATCAGGATGCTCGACAACCGCGCGACGGCGCTGGAGCGTGGCGGCGAGCGCCTGTGGCTCGCCGGGGTGGGCGACCTGTGGGAGGATGAGCAGGACCTCACGGGGGCGCTGGCGCAGACGCCGGCGGATGAGCCGGCGATCCTGCTGACGCACAATCCGGACTATGCGGATGAGATGAAGGACGCGCGGGTGAAGCTGATGCTGGCCGGGCACTCGCACGGGGGCCAGATCTGCCCGCCCTTCATGGGGCCGCTGAAGGTGCCGAACAAGATGAAGTATGCGGCGGGGCTGGTGCAGACGGGGGTGTCGCAGATCTACATCAGCCGGGGGATCGGGATGGCGATCCTGCCGTTCCGGATGAACTGCCGCCCGGAACTGCCGGTGTTTGAACTGGTGGGGGCGTGAGGGCGCCGGCCTGAATGAGAAGCGGAAGCGTAGGGGCATGGCACGCGGACGGACACGCAAACCCACTGACTGAGAGGACAAACGCACATGCCTGATATCAAGGGCACTATCAACGCGGGGGTCTGTGGCTTCACCACCGAGGTGGTCGGCCGCAGCGAGGACGGACAGAACGTCACGCTGAGCATCACGAGCGACTGCGAGAACGTTCGGCAACTCGCCGTATTGCTGCCCGAACTGGACGCGTATAGTGAGATCGGCGCCGGCTACGACGGGGAGCTGCTGCGACTGGTGCGCGAACGCCTGCAGGGCTGCTGCGGCGGCTGCGTGGTCCCCGCGGGGCTGTTCAAGGCGATGCAGGTCACCGCTGGGCTCGCACTGCCGCATACGTTGAGCATGGAGTTCGAGAGGGTTACGGGCTGAGGTGGCGGCGAGCCTCGCAACTGATCTGTGCCGGAGACGGCCGGAGCCTATCGACATACCTACGGCAGCAGATCCCGGTACTCATCGTTCCCTCGCTCCCCGAGTCCATTCACGAGTTGAATCGCGGCCTTCCTTGCCGAATCGCAGTTCCCGCCGATCGCGACTTCGAGAATATGGCGCAGGCTGGAGCGCCACCCGAACATGCGCCACTCCTCGTCACCGCCCTGGACCAGTCTGCGAGCGCACTCCACGACGGCCTCGCTGTGGCCGGGAACGAGGGCGGCAAGCCGCTCCATGACCGTGCGCGAGGGCTTGATGATGTCACCCGTCAACTCGAGGACATCGAGGAGATGCTTGAGAGACCAGTCATCATGTAGGGCGCCGCTCTGGAAGCACCATCCGAACTCCCCAAGTTCGGCAGCAGCCGCCTCTTCATCCGTGCTTTCGCGAACTGCCTGTATCCGCGCGGCGAGCAGATGCTGAAGACGCTCGACCTCACTGTCGTCAGGCGCGGCGTCCATTTCACAAAGGCTGCGGCCGATGAAGTTGACGACCTCGCCGCGGAGTTCCGGCGGGGCCTCTGCGTAGAACTCGGTCAGCAGTTGATCGTCGAACTCAAGCTGCGAATGCCAGTAGAGCAAAACCAGATGGTGGGCGAGGCGCTTGTGCGCGTCGGCGCCGATCCAGTCCTCGCCCGCGGGGGCAGCCAGAAACGTGAGCGCACGGGAGTACTGGCGACGAAGGAGCGGGAAGACCTTCCAGTATGGCCCGTTGAACCCCACATAGGCTGTCCAGGCAGCCCACCAGAGCACGCGCTGATCGTCGCCCGAGGGGAAGATCGAGTTGAGCCTGGCCTGTAACCACTCCGGAGCGAGCAGCATCAGGCGCGGCAGGTACTGTCCGTAGACCGAGCGGATCGCGGCGGACGGTTCGCGGGTCGGGTCGAGGTGTTCATCGAGAAGCTGGAGTACTTCCGGAATCTCGGTGCTGAACGGGGGCTCGCTCGACAATGTCGGGTCGTCCGGCCTGAGGGCCCGCGCGCACCACAGAGCGTAGTGGATGACGCAGTGCATAGCCTCTCCGCGCACGGTGTTGATCGCGAGCGTCGCGGGTCCCATGGCATCTGGCCTGTTCTCACGCTCGGGGGTGGGATCCGGGTCTGCCGCAAGACATCGAAGAAGCTGCCATACTTGCTCACGCAGCTCGAATGGGATGACGTCGCGTCGCACGCCATTCTCCAGCAGGTCAGCGATCTCTTTTCGCGTCCATCCCCAGTCTGGGTCGAGGTCCATTACGTGCACATCGTGCCGCCGGATCGCCGTGTCCGGTTGATCGAGCACCCACACACAGAGACCAATGACCTGTTGCCAGGAGAATTCATTGCCAGCCTTCGCAGCACCTGAAAGCCCAGCAAGCAGGTGTCGCGCATATGTCGGGTCGACATCGACGAACGCCATCGCGTCGCTCGCGTACTCCTCTGGTTGCTGTTCGACGACCGTCTGAAGCATGCGGCCCAGACCCTCGGGTTCTGCGCCCCAGACCTCATTTGTCGGTGGCTCCCACGTCCGGAGGAACTCCGCAACGTTGAACGGAGCAAGCTCTGCGAACTCGTCCTGAGACAGAGGGCTTCGACTCCCAACTCTCGTCTCTATCCGGAACGCATCCCCAAGTGGCATCGGTGCGCCCACTTCAGCGACCAGCTTCTCGTAGCCGGCTTTGGCTTCGGGCGGGAGAACGTCCGCCAGCAACTGCATCAGATGTACACGATAGCGCTCCAGCTCTCCCTCTATGTCGTCCTCGGACTGCGGTGTCTCATCGGACCGCAGGGATGCCTCGCGTTCAGCGGTGAGTGCGTCAATCGCGCGAAGTACCTCAGCCTGAGCGACTTCTGGCAGGGCAGGGAAGGCTGCGTTTGCGAGCAAGTGGTACTCGTTGCGGTAGTGGGCATCTCCAATGATGCTGCGGTCGGCGAGCCACCGAGCAGCGCGGTCCGCGCCCGCATGGGGGCAGAGGGAGAGCAGGTAGAGAGCGATCCTGAGGAAGACGGGGAACGGACGCTGCGCCAGTTCATCGAGTACCTCGGGCATCCTTTCAGGATCATCTTCACCTACGTGTTGCGCCACGTCGAGGACGGCAGTGACCAGCGCGTCTCTCAGATCGAGGCGGTTCTTGTCGTCGCTCAGAACCGGCAGCCAGATATACGAGTAGTCGGCGCCGCCTCGCTCGCATCCGTGGAACTGCAGGGCATTCTGGAGAACGTCGCTGACCAGACGGAGCGTGCGGAGCCCTTCGACAGCGCCCAGCGAAGGGCAGACGCCCTTGAGGAACTCTTCATACGCGTAATCGTCCATTCGAGCAACGGGCTCCGCCGCGTAGCGCGACAGGCTACCCTCAACGCCCCGCTCGCGCCCGACATCGCCCACTTCGAGCCGAAGAACCTGACGACAGAGCTTGAGCGCCGTTTCGGCTTCTCCGTCCTTAGCGAGCTTGCAGACCAGCTTGCAGAGACCATCCGGAAGGGTGAAGGGGAGCGGCCCCCGCCAGCTGCGTGCCCGGCACGCAATGTCTCTGGCGAGGTGCGCTGGCATGTGAAGAGCCGCTTCCACGCAGTCGCAAAGAAACGAGACGTTCTCGATGTGGTCCTTGCCCAGAATGCGCAGGAGGATCTCGTGGACGACCGCTGGAGCCTCGCTCGCCATTCGGACCAGGTACTGCGATTCAGGCCAGAACGGGTACGAAACGCTCCCATCGTCTAAGGTCAGTGGAGCGGGCTGGCGACGGAAGAAGCGCGCCTCGTCCAAGGGCCTGAGCCAGCCCACATGCTGAAGACGACTGAAGAAGTACCGACGTCTCGTACTTGTGGGCCGCGCCAGCAGAGCTTTCAGCTTCGCGACGTGGTCGCCGGTCGGCGACGCAATGGCGAGCAATTCGTCGATTTCTGGTACGACGTCGTAGTAGGGCGCCAACAGAGCGTGCAGTACGTCTTCGTAGTCCTGCCAGACGGGCAATACCTCTTCGAGAGCGCGGGGGTCTCTATTGCGGTCCCGGTGGCCATGAGCTAGACCCGGGAGTTGCCCGACGACTCTGAACCAATGCGCAACGACGGGATCTTCACAAGGGAGGCCCAAGGCGGTCGCGATTTCCTGTGAGTGCTTGTTGGCTTTCCCCTGACGGGCGTCTTCGAGCCGTGCCTCATGGCGGCCTTCTGGAAGGAGGGTCGGTAGCAGCGAGTTCTCAATTTCCCGGGCCGCATGGGCCAATAGATAGCCCGCAGCCTTCGGGGGCTGTTGGATCACCCCTAGAAACCCGGCCGGAAAGTCGTGTCTGATGAAGGGCGTGAGGTGACGAAGCGGGAATCCGAGTTCGGAGCCATGCCGAGCTTTGGAGTCGCTACCATGATGGGCCGCCGCC
>JALGSW010000049.1 GCA_029821635.1 Candidatus Zipacnadia bacterium | reverse complement strand
GGTGTATCTGGACTGGGGTCGCCGCGAGGCGTCCTGACCGCGACACAGAAGTCAGCAGAGGGCATAGTACCTCGGACCAGAAGAGGCGCCGGACGAGGGAAGGCCCGAACGATCGGAGAGGCGAGTAGGAGCGCGTAACTCATGGGCGGAGGGCGGCAGAAAAGCCGGTATCAACTGGCCCTGTTCGCGGAGAGTAGGGGTGAAGCCCCGAGGGCCGCGGGAGAGGGGACCGAACCGTCTATGGCGGAACGCGGAACCGAAAGCCGGGCTGAGAGAAACGCAGCCTTAATCTGATCGAACCGCCGTGTACGGACCCGTACGCACGGTGGCCGGGCCAGGGGAGCGGCTGAAGCCCCTCCCCTCCATATGACTTCCATATGACTGGGCAACGACCGAGGGTCAGACGCGAGCGAAGAGGTGATGAGCCGGTGTCCGACACTGCAATGACCATCCGGCCCTACGAGATGCTGGTGGGCGAGTGGCCGACGCGCTTCCACCTGCGCATCGACCCGGACGGCAGCGGGCTGCTGCTCGCGAATGCTGCCGAGGCTGCGTGGCTCACGCCCGTGGGCGTGAAGATGGCCGCCGGCGTGCTGGAGGGGCGCAGCGATCAGGAGATCGTCGAGGAGATCAAGTCCGAGTTCCGTGGCGCGCCAGAGGCCCAGGTCCACACCGACCTCGCGCAGGTGCACGCGGCGATCGCCGACCTCGCCGAACCGGGCGACAACTACCCGGTCACGAACCTCACCGATCCGAAGCTCTCGCCATGGGAGCGTCAGCTCGGCGCTCCGCTGCGCGCGGACGTCGATCAGTGCGATCCGGAGCGCTTCCGCGCGATCATCCGGGCGCTGTGGGACGCTGGCGTGCCGCACGTCTGCATCCAGGCCGACCGCGAGGGCGACAGCGCGCAGCTCGTGTCGCTCGTCGAGGCGGTGGAGGACCTCGGGATGATCTGCGGCCTGCGCACCGCCGCGAGTTGGCTCTCGCCACTGCTCATCGAAGCGTGCGCGATGGCCGGGCTCGATCACCTCGACCTCGTGTTCGTCTGCCACGACGAGGCGGAGCATGACGCGACCTGTGGCGGCGGCGACTACGATGCCTTCGTGGCCGCGATCGAGCAGTGCCACGAGCTTGAGCTGGCGCCGGTGGCGCAGTGGCCGCTGATGGACAGCAATCTCGCGGACATGGATGAGATGGCCGCGGCGCTGCAGGGCCTCGGCGTGACGAATGTCGTCGGCTGCGCGATCGCCTGCCTCGATGACGATGAGGCGGCGGACGCGGCCGGCGCGCTGCCCGCGCGGGCGCTGCCGCAGGTGGCGACGACCTTCTTCGAGCTGGCGGACAGCACCAGCGCGCGCTACCTGTGGGCGCCGCCCAGGCGCTTTGACCACGCGAAGTCGCTGCACGAGCAGATCCTCGACGGCCCCCGGACCTCGGCGGACGTGACGGTGCGCGTGAACGCCGATGGCACCGTCTGGCCGGCGCGCGGCGCGCAGAGTGCGGGGAATATCCTGACGAACACGTGGGCGGAGATCTGGCAGCACCCGGCGTTCGAGCGCTTCCGCGAACGACTCAGTGCACCCGCGAAGTGCCCGGACTGCCCAGACCTGCCCATCTGCAATGCGGATTGCCCGAAGGACCCGGCCGGATGGAGCGACGACCGCGAAGGTGGTGAGGTGCAGTGAGAACCGCGCGATGGCTGGTCGCAGCCTGCCTGCTGGCCCTGCTCGTGAGCCCCGCGGCCGCGCAGGAGTGGTCGTTCTCGGTCCCCAAAATGCTGCTGGAGGTCACGCCCAACCCAGACGCGTCGGCCACACTCAGCTACACGATCGAGTTCTACTGCAATGAGGGTGCGCATTCCATCGACGTGGTGGACATGGGCCTGCCTCACAGTGGCTACGACATCAGCAACATGAGCGCGTCGATCAATGGGACGCCGCTGTCGGGCATCACGCGATCGACGTACATTGACATTGGCGTCGAGGTGCCGATCTTCCCCCCGATCGAGCCGGGGCAGACCGGCACGCTTCACTTCGAAGCGACGATGCCGGACATGGTCTACCAGGACACGACGAACTCCGAACTGGGCTCGCTTCGCGTCACCCCGACGTGGTGGGAGGGCCAGTACGTCACCGGCACGACCGTGCTGGGCATCGTCGTCTACCTGCCCGATTCGGTGGACCTCGAGCAGGTCGTCTACCAGCTTGGCGAGCCCTTCGACCGCAAGATGCAGATGGAGGGGAAGAAGGGCGTGGCGTGGGTCTTCGAGGAGACGCGCGCCGACGGCGAGCACATGGTCGGCCTGTCCTTCCCGAAGCACTGGATGGAACGCGTCATCAAGCAGACGGTCTGGGACCTGGCATGGAAGTGGTGGACCGAGTCTTCCGGCACCCGCACCATCGTCGGCCTGCTGATGCTCATCGCGTTCGGGATCTGGTACTTCCGCCTCACCGGCGGCACGGGAACGTGCCTGTTCATCCCCCTGGTGATCATCCTGCCGATCCTGTGGGCGGCGAGCCCCGGGTTGGAGGCGCTGGGCATCCCGATCCTGGTCCTGTTCTTCATCTTCGGCGAGCGGCTGCTGGCGAAGAGCAAGCGCTCGTACCTGCCGCCGATCGAATCGGTGCCGGGCGGGGAGATCAAGCGCGGGCTGACGGCGCCCGAGGCGGCTGTGCTGCTGGAGCGGCCGCTGGGCGACGTGCTCACGCTGGTCATCTTCGGGATGATGCGCAAGGACCTCGTGGCGGTGACAAGAGAGGACCCACTGACGGTCGAGTTGGCCGAGATCTACCATGTGACGCGCGGCGAGCGCCGGAAGCGCGCGGCCAAGGGCGGCACGGTCATCCGCGGCTACGAGCAGCCGTTCCTCGATGCGGTCATGGAGAAGCCCGGGACGCCGATCCCGGACCTGGACCTGAGCAAGGAGATCAAGGCGCTCGTCACCAACGTGGTCGAGCGGATGGAGGGCTTCGACCTCGACCGGACCAAGGAGTACTACGAGTCGATCGTCCTCAAGGCATGGAAGGAAGCGAAGGTCATCGGCGACGTGGAGAAGCGCGACGAGTACGTGGACAACAACATCGGCTGGCTGATGCTCGACACGGGCTACCCGCGGCACTTCCACACGTGGCACAACTCCGGCTATCACTACGCGCCGCGCTGGGCCGGGCCCTCCGTCGCCGGGCCGTCCGTCTCCGGGGCGTCAGGGCCCGCCGTGGGCGGGCGGACGTCCGCCGGGGACGTCGCGGCATCGTTCGCGGGCTGGTCGGAGAACGTGGCGGGCCGCATGGCCGCGACGATGGACCCGGTGTCCGTCGGCCTCAAGGATGGCGGCGTGATGAACCTCGGCGGGATGGACAAGGTCGGGATGAACTTCCTCGACTCGATGGCCAAGTCCAGCGGTAGCGGCGGCGGCGGAGGAGGCGGCGGCGGCTGCGCCTGCGCCTGTGCCGGCTGCGCCTGCGCCTGTGCGTGCGCCGGAGGTGGGCGCTGATCACGGACGCCACCGGATCAACGCCCGATCTGCCCGCGCCTGCTCTCTCGCGCGGACTCGCGCAGTGGTTGCAGGGCGCGCGGTCGCGCGCCCTGCGCCGCGCAGGCATCGGCCGCCGCGAACGCGTGCTGGAGGTCGGCTGCGGGCACGGCTTCGTGACGGAGGAACTGGCCCGCCGGGCGCGCGGCACGGTGGTGGCGGTGGACAGTGCGGCCGAGCTTCTCGTCTCCGGACGGCAGCGGCCGACGGGCGACACGCCCGTCGCACGGTTTGTGGCCGCGGATGCCCGCGAACTGCCCTTCGCCGATGGCGGCTTCGACCTCGTCTTCTTTCAGACCACCCTCCTGTGGATCGACCCGGCCGAGGACGCCGTGCGTGAGGCGGCGCGCGTTCTCCAGCCCGGCGGCGCGCTCGTGGCGCTGGAGCCGGACTTCGGCGCAATGATCGAGGAGCCGGACTTCGGGCTGCGCGCGATCTGGCTCGATGCGCTGGCGCGTGCGGGGGCGGAGCCGCTGATCGGCAGGATACTGCCGCGCCTCGCCGAGGAGGCCGGGCTCGATCCGTGGGTGGAGTTCACGCACATCCCGCGCCAGGCCGAGCCGGCCGCGCTCGATCTGCTCGCCGAGCTTCCCCTGACCGTCCTGCAGCGCGAGCGCGTCGAGGGCGCGCGCGAGATCGTCGCACGGGCCGGCGAGGGCTGGTCGATCTTCCTGCACGTCCCGTGGCTGCTCGTCGTCGCCACCCGCCCCTGACCTCGGAAGGACCTGCCGCCCGTTCCCGCGAACTGCCCGTGTGGCGCGCTCGTCAAACTCACTGCCGATGCAGTCGAAGCTCCTGCCTGGAGGTCCACGATGAAGCGCCTGATCGTCGCTCTTGCAGCGCTTGCACTGATCGCCGCCCCCGCCTTCGCACAGGGCGTTGATACCGACGCCGACGGCATCCCCGACGCAGTCGAGTACACGCTGGGCAGCGACCCCGAGCGCGCCGAGGAGTTCGTGCCGCAATGGCATGATGGCACCATCGGCGACGATGACACGAGCGTCTCAGACCAGCACGCGGACGCCCCGGACTTCGTGGACGTGCTCCTCGCGAACGTGGCCCAGGACCGCTGGCTGTGGAAGATCACCTTCGCCGAGGACTACGTCGGCGACACGAACACGTTCATCCTGTACCTCGACGCCGATGGCGACCTCATCACCGGCCGCCAGGAGGCCGACTGGGTGCGCGGGACCGACCTGATGTTCGTGCAGCAGAACGGTGGCTACAAGCTCGCCCGCCACACCGAGGGCATGGCGCCGGGCGAGTTGCGCATGACCACCGTCGGCAACGCGATCTACGTCTGCGAGGAGCTGCCGCTGGGCGAGGGGCCGGGGCAGCCGCGCTTCCGAGTGCTCTCGCACGTCTCCCCGCCGAAGCAGGCCGATTCCGATCAGATGGAGCTCCAGCCGGTTATCGTGCCCGAGCGGCGCGATGCGCCCATGCCCCGTACCGGCCCGCCGGCCGACCCCGCGCCCCTCGCCGAGCTCACCACCGACCGGCCAGACCGTGATGGCGACGGCGTCCCCGATGATGTCGAGGAAGTTCTCGGCATGGCCCCCGACCGGCCCAACACGATGCACCTGATCGGCACCGATGGTACGCTCGCGGGTGGCGATGAGACGCAGGAGTTCACGCAGTCGAATGACATCGCGGCCGTCTACTTCGGCAACGCCGCAGGCGACCGCTGGGTCTGGCGGATCGACTTCGCCGATGAGTTCCAGACCGCCGGGCGGCTCATCATCCTCTACCTCGATTGCGATAACGACCGCTCGACCGGCCGCCAGGAGTACGGCGCGGTGCAGGGCACGGACATGATGCTTACGTGGAACCGCGGGAGTCTCTCCCCCAGCGTCCGCAACGCCGATGTGCTCTCCGACAACCGCAACCTGCGCGGCATGATCGACGGCAAGTCGCTCTACCTCTCGATGGACCTGAAGCTCGCGCAGAACCGTGAGGGCAACTCGGAGTACCGTGCGAGCGTGCTCAGCCAGTTCCCCGAGGACCCCGCCGACAACGATAGCACCGAGTGGCTGATCGTCGCCGGGCCCGGGCAGAGCGACGAGCCCAAGCCGCGCATCGGCTCGCTCTCGGAGATCTACTCCGAGGGCGTCTGGGTCGAAGTGCCGTGGCTCTACTGGCGCGAGCAGCTCCGCGACATGAACGCGGTCAGCGTGGACCTCGCCGAGGCCGAGCTGAGCGACATGCACCTCGACGACCACGCGCCGGTGGCCGACGCCGCGGGCGCGACCGCAACCGTGCTCGCGCCCGTCGCGGGCGACTACCACCTCAACGTGGTGCTGCAGGACAGCGCGGAGCGGCGCGAGGAGGTGCGGCTTGCGGTCGGCGGGCGGGACGTCGCGACGATGGTGGCCGCGGCGAACAATGGCCTCATCTCGATCTTCAGCACGCCCGAGCCGATCTCGCTGACCGAGGGCGAGCCGATCACGTTCACTTCTGATGGCCCCGCGCAGGACGGGCGCATCTGCGAGCTGACGCTCACGCGCGAGATGCTCCTGCCGCCGGGGCTGGCGCTCGACCACGTCTCGGCGTACTGCCCGCCCGGCCAGCGCGCGCAAGCGCCCGGCGACGCGGTTGCGGTGGACGTGTGTTTCCTGAGCAACGACGCCTGCACCGCGCGCGTGGAGTGGGGCGCGGGCGACGCGCTCGATCGCGCTGCCGAGGAAGAGCGCAGCACCTACAGCCACCGCATTCGGCTGGAGGGCCTGGAGCGAGGCGCGACGTACAGCTACCGCATCACTGCCGGCCGTGGCGACTCCGCTGTCACCGATGAGGTGCGGACCTTCGTGGCCGACTTCGCCCGCCCGGAGCGCTGCGGCGTGGACCGCGCGCGGATGGACCTGATGGTCACCGACCCGGTCGAGGGGCGTCCCGCGTGGCCCGTCAGCGGTGGCGTCCCCATCCCCGAGGGCCATCTGCGCGACGCGCAGCACTGTCGCGTGATGCAGGGCGGCACGCTCGTCGCGGCGGACTTCCGCGAGCTGGCCTGGTGGCCGGACGGCTCGGTGAAGTGGTTGCTCGTGAGCCTGCTACACACAGGCGGGGACTACGCGCTGGAGTACGGGCAGGCCGTCGCTGCGCCCGAGGTCGAGCGGCCGATCGTGGTCGCGGAGACCCCGCAGGGCCTGCGCGTCACCACGGACGTGCTGCAGGCGGAGATCTCCCGCGAGCGCTTCTCGCCGCCGGGCGACCTCTGGCGCGACCTGAACGCCGACGGGACCTTCGCGCCTGACGAGCAGTGCATAGCAGCCACGGAGGGCGCGCTGCTCGTGGACGCCGACGGCAACCGCTACTCGACCGCGGGCGCGCCTGTCGAGCGACTGGTGGTCGAGGAGGCAGGGCCGGTCCGCACCGTCGTGATGGCGGAGGGGCACTTCACCGGCGACGCAGGCGGGTCGCTGGGCTGGCGCTGCCGGATGTACTTCACCCGCGGCTTCGCGGGCGTGCCGACCGTCTTCACTCTCCTCGGCGATCAGGGCGAGACGATCCGGCCGCCGACGATGACGCTGGTGAAGAGCCTCGAAGTGCCGATCGAGTTCCCGGTGGACCTCGCGGCGGCGGCGCAGGCTGCCGAGGGGGAGGAAGCGGCGGCGCTTGCAGCGGCGCAGCAGGGCATGCGGCTGCTGCATGACTACGACAACCACTACGTCATCACCCGTGGCGATGAGCGCGAGGAGCACGTCGGACACACCAACGCCGCGGTCGGACTCGCCTGGGAGGATGGCGGCGCCCGCCGCAGCATCGCCGTCACGATGCGCGACTTCTGGCAGCTCTACCCGAAGGCGTACTCGGCCGAGGGGTCGCGTCTCTCCGCCGAGATCTTCCCCGAGCTGCCCGCCGATCAGTACGCCGACCAGGAGCTCACCCCGCTGGAGACCACGCAGTACTACTACTGGCGGATGAATGGCGCCTACGGCGTGCCGATGGGCGTCGCGCTCAGCTACGATCTGCTCTTCTACTCCTACGCGGACACCGCGGACAAGGAGCTTATGGACGAAGCCTGGGACAGTATCCCGCTGCTCACCCCGAGCCCCGAGCATTACTGCGTCTCCGGCGCGTTCGGCGACCTCGAGCCCGAGCAGGCGGGCGTCTTCGACAGCTACCAGCAGTGGATCGACGATGGTTTCGAGCTTATCGAGCAGCGGCGCGAGCGCGTGCGCGAGTATGATTGGCTGAGCTTCGGCGACACCTGGGGCGAGCGCATGGTCAACTGGACGAACCAGGAGTATGACCTGCAGTGGGGGCTGCTGGTGCAGTTCGCGCGCTCCGGCGACTGGCGCTACTTCGCCCGCGCCGAGGAGGCCGCCCGGCACACCGCGGCGGTGGACACCATCAACTTCGCGCCTGACCAGTCCGTGCTTGGACTGCAGAAAGCGCACTGCCTCGGCCACGTTGGCGGCTATGAGATGGTGCGGCCGGAAAACGCGCAGTACTGGTTCAACACGGGGATATGGAACACCGGGCACATGTGGTCGCAGGGCGTGATGAGCACGTGGTGCCTGACCGGCGACCGGCGCTACCTCGACGCCGGCTTGCTGCAGACAGACTGGTTTGCGCGCGAGGAGACGCGAAGCATCCGCGACCAGGTCCACCGCGCGCAGGGCTGGTCCACGATCGCCTGCCTCGGCGGCTACGACGTCATCCCGCACCCGTGGTATCTCAACGCCGCGCGGCTGTTCTCGCAGAACGCCATCGCGCGGCAGGACCCCGGCACCGGGACCTTCATCCACGGGATCGGCGAGTGCGAGCATGACGTGCGGCACGTGGGCGGCAAGGCTTTCATGACCGGAGTAGTCATGAGCGGAATGAAGATGCTCGATCAGATCGACCCGGACGAGGACCTGAAGAACTCCCTTGTGCGCAGCGCCGACTGGCTCCACTGGCGCATGTGGCACCCGCAGCACAACAGCTTCCAGTACGCCCAGTGCACGCAGTTCGACCCCTCCTCGACCCACGCGGGCACGTTCATGCTCTGCGAGGGCCTTGCGTACGCGTATGAGTTGGCGCCCAAGCCCGAGTATCGGGAGATGCTGGAGCGCTCGCTCGGCGACATGATCCTCAACCGCGGCCCGTCCGGCTCGGGCAAAGGCTACGCGATGGATCTCCGCACGACGCCTTTCGCGCTGAGCGCGATGCAGCGCTGGGGCATGACCGCGCTGCCCGCGCCGCCCGCCCCCGATCCGACGGTCGGGATGGCCGACAGCATCTACCTGCCCGCCGGCGCGCCGGGCCTGCTGGCGCTGCGCGTGAACAACCCCAGCCGCCAGGCGATGCCCGCGAGCGTGGAGATCGCCGCGCTGCCCGACGGCCTGACCGCCGACCGGACGCGCGCTGAGTGGACCGCGGGTGGCGGTGCGAGCCTCAGCCCGACGATCCGTCTCAGCGGCGACGCCATCGGTGCGGTGACCGTCCGTTACGCGGTGGGTGAGACGCAGGGGACGCTGACGGCCGTGACGCGGGCCGCCGGAGCGCTGACGCTTGGTGAGGGCGTCGGGCTCGTGACCGGCGAGGCCGATCCGGTCGCGGCTGCGCTGGCGAGTCTCGGCGTGGAGCTGCCCGCGCTGCCGGACCTGAGCGCTGGGACGCTGGGCGGCTACCGGGCGCTGCTGGTTGGCTCGGAGGCGCAGGCGAAGGACTTCGGTGGGCTGCAGAGGGACTGGCCGATGCTGCTGGACTTCATCGGCGCAGGCGGACGCGTAGCCTTCATGCAGCTTCAGGACGGCGAGCATGAGCCGGGCTTCCTGCCCCTGCCGCTGACGCTGAGCAACGACTCGAGCTCACTGGCGGAAGTCCTCGCCCCGGACGCCCCGCTCTTCGCGGGCGGCGCGGCCGAGGGCCTGCGCGACTGCATCTCGTATGACACGATCACCGCCGCCGACCCCGGCTGGACGGTGCTGGCGCGCGATCGCAAGGGCAATCCGTCAATCGTGGAGGCGAGCGTGGGCGACGGCGCGGTGCTGGTCGTGCAACCGTCGCCCGATCGCTACGTAATCAGCGCGGAGAGCCCGGCCGGCTCGCTCACCGTCGAGGCCTGCGGGCAGCTCCTGCGCAACGTCGTGGCGTGGTTGCAGGCACAGTGACAGATGGCGGCCCGGGGTGGCACCTCAGGTGTCTGCTTGCTTCGCTCGCAGGCACCCGACCGCGCGCAGATGCTGACGCATCTGACGCGCGGCGGCCCCCAGCAAGCCCCTGTGGCGCAGGCTTCCAGCCTGCGGCCGTTGCCCCCCGTCGCCTCACCCGAGCGGCGACGTCCCGTGCCAGCGCCCGTCGGCGCCGATGTACTTCCCGACCACGCCCACCGCGGAGTTCGGCGTCAGCCCGACCATGTACCCCGGCCACGGGTATTGCTCGTCTAGCACGCGCAGGAGCCGCTCCGTGACCTGCAGCGCACGCGCGCCGTCTCTCGCGACAATCACCAGCGCCCGGTCGCACACTCCCACCGCGGACGCGCCGCGCAGCATCTCCCGCCGCCCCACGATGCTCTCGGCAAACGCGCCGCCGCTGCCGTCGATCACCACGATCGGCCCAGTCGCGGGCGCGTCGGCCTCCGCGATCGGCAGCGTGACCTCACGAGGCGCGTCGAGCGCGCAGGCGTAGTAGCTCGCGACCATCCGCGCGATGCGCTCGGCGGCGATCCGCTCCTGCTCCGACGCGCCGGGCCGCAGCACGATCGTCGCGGGCTCCGCGCCGTCATCCGCCAGCGGGAAGCCCTGCAGCGCCCGGCGGTCGCTCGCGAAAAGCTCCGACGCCATCGCGACCTGCACCTTGCGCGCGCCGGCCGGCACGTCCAACTGCACCGTCGCGTGGTCGGCCTCACGCGGGACGCCGGCGGGCCCACCGTCGATGCGCGCCTCAGCGACTGCCCAGCCCTGCGGCAGCGCCACGCGCAGATCCGCGGCCTCGGCGAGTGGCTCGTCCATCGTCAGCGTAACTGTGCGCGTCGCGACCTCGTCGTGGACCTCGACGGTCAGCGCAGCGCCTTCGGGGGCGGGGGTGATGCGCGCCTGCGCGCGCAGCACCGCGACCTCGCGTGGCGCGTGCGCGATCCCAGCTACGCGCGTCGCCCCGTCGGTCAGGAACTCGTTGCGCACAGCCGCGCCGTCGGCCATGCTGAAGAGCCAGCCGCGGCCCAGCCACTGCGCGTCGGTGGTGACACCGCTCGTCGCGGGCTCGGCGCTCTCGTTGCCCAGCGCCAGGCGCGTCTGCCAGCGCTCTCCGTAGCGCGTGACGAAGCTCGCGCCATCGGCGGTCGCGGCGGGCACCGGCTCCCAACCCGCGTGGATGCACTCGACCAGCGTCGGGAGCTGCGCGATCGCGGGCGCGATCCCGCGCGTGAAGGTGGCCGTCGGGAGGAAGCCCCACCGGTAGCTCTCGCTGATGACGAAGTCGCTCAGGCCGAGGTAGGCCTCGGCGAGCTGCTTGGGCGTCATCTCCTCGTACGCGAGGATATTGTGCAGATCGTAGCCCTCCCACCAGCAGGCGGGCTTGCGGCCGAGGAAGTAGCGCGAGACATCGTTGTACGCGCGCTCGTTCTGCCACGGATTCGCCTCGCGCAGCGCCGCGTCGGTGGCCTGGCAGACGGTGTACCAGCCAAAGCCAAGGTTGGAGACGACGCCGAGGTGATCGCCGCGCGAGTTCACCATGCTGCGGCAGTAGTCGATGATCTCCGCGATGGCGATGCCCTCGCGTACAAACTCGCCCTCGTCCGGCTCCCACGCGCGCGACGCGAAGCGCTGCGCCGCCGGGCCGAAGTGGCGCGCGTCCCCGGTTGCGGTGTCGAACGCGAAGCCGCTCAGGTCCAGCTCCCGCGCGACCGCGATGAGGTCGAGCTTGGCGCGGTCCTCGTAGGATGTGCCCGACGGGAGGACGCGCAGGCAGGTGTCCCAGCCGGTGACCCAGCGCTCGATGCGCGATCGGCGCTTCGGGTCCTGCGTGAGCGAGTCGGCGAACTTCTCGCGGGCCAGCGACTCCTCGCACCAGACCATTGCGGGCACGTAGAAGAGCATCGCCACGCCGCCGCGCTCCCCGCCTGCGAATGCCTCCTGCCGCCAGCGGCGGAAGGCGTCGATGTCATCGAGGTGCATGCGCTGCTTGACGTCCTCGCGCCCCGGCTGCATCGGGGCCTCCCAGTCCTCCGTGCGGCCGAAGATGTCGCCGGTCCGCTTGAAGGGCGCGTAGCACCAGTCCCAACCCGCGAAGTTCCGGCGGCAGACTTCCTCCCACCACGGCCATGTGTCCTCGCCAGACCCACGCGCGCTCCACGCCGCGTATTGTGCCGAGGGCATGTTGATGCGCGGGTCGACGTTCCTGCGCACCTCGTAGTACTCTGGCGCGAGGTCGTAGTACCTGTCCAGCGCCTCGTACATCCCCCAGCCCCCAACGTCGTAGCGCACGAACTGCAGCGTCTTTGCGTCGCCCGGATCGAGCACGATGCGCACCTTCAGCGTCATGCGCACCTGCCCCTCGCCCGCCTCCGCGGCGTGCTCGAGCCACGAGACGCGTTCGTGCGGTTCGAGGCCGAGCGCCCGGCCGCCGCCGTCGCCCCACGCTGCCGCCAGCGGCATCGCCGGCGAGCCGGTGCGTGAGCCCTCGTAGGGCTCTTCGGCGAGGTCCACCTGCTGGAAGCCCGGCCAGTAGCGCGGCGCGCCCTCGATGGCGACGTGGTCGCTCACGCGCAGCTCCAGCCAGCGCGCCTTGCCCGCCAGGTCAGTGCAGGTCACGCGCCAGCGCTCGATGCGATCGCTCGGATCGGGCCGGCCGATCGTGACCGTGAGGTCACGCGCAGTCCCTCCGGTGGCACTCGGGCGCAGATCCATCGGCGCCATGCGGCTCTGCCCATCGATCACCTCAAGCTCGAGGCCCGGCGCCATCTCCAGCGCCGCCACCGGCCCGGCGCTCACCAGCGCCACTGCCACCATCAGTGCGCCCATCAGTCGCCGCACTCCGCTCACCCCTGCCACCTCCCGCTCACCGGCGGGAATATCCTCTTCGCGAACGTCTCCCCATCGGTCGTGCTGCCGCGGACGATCACCGGCGCCTCCGGGTCGCGCTCGGCGAAGGTCCGCTCCCACTGCCCGGGCGCGCCCGGCAGATCGCTCAGCGCGCAGATCGCCTCGCCACTCAGCTCGACGACCTCGACGCTGCGCAGCGAGCGTCCGTCGCGGGCGGTGATGCGCACCGTCAGGTCAACGAGCGGCTCGCCCGCGTAGAAGTCGTCCACCCACATCTCGCCGCGGCCGAAGTACGAGCCGATGCCGACCTTGAGCGTCTCCATCGCCGGGATCTCCAGCACGCGCATCACCGGGACCCAGCGATCCGGGCCGGGGCCGCGCAGCAGCGCCGGGTCGATCCACGTTGGCGCGAGGTGGAAGCTCTTCATCGACTGCAGCTCGAAGCGCTCGTCGAACCGCCCGCGGCTTCCGTCGGGCATCAGCGGGGAGCCGGTAAGCCACAGCAGTGCGACGCCGCCCGAGAGCCGCACGTGCGCAATCACCAGCACGCGCTCGCCCGGCGTCACGCTCATGGGCTGCGTGAAGTAGCCCGACATGCGCCCGGTGTGTGTGAGGATGTGCGCGGAGCCGGGGGCGGTGCGGCCGACGTCGGACCAGTCGGCCACGAAGTTCTCCGGGATCGCCGTGCCCCACGCCCACGCGGTTGGCAGGCCGTCGTCGTGGGCGGCGCAGTCGGCGTTGACGAGGCGGTTCGCGTCCGGGCGCGAGGCCTGGGCGTCCCAGCCGATCTCCACCGGCATGCGCGCGCACGCCGGAAGCGTGGCCAGCACGAGCAGAAGCGCGCAAACCGCCGGGAGCGGCGGCCGCGCGCGGATCGTCCGGATCATCACTTGCTCACCTCTCACGGTGCGTCTGCGTGCAGATGTCCTTTCGCGACCGGCGCCGCCGGCACCTGTGCGCGGGGGGCGAACGCGATTGCCGTCGCCCGGTCGAGTGATGTATCATCAGGCCGTCTGTGTCCGAGGAGGTCGCGCGATGACCGACGATGTGCGACGCGTAGGTGCACACTCCGCAGAGATCCTGCGCGACCCGCGACTCAACAAAGGCAGCGCCTTCACGCCCGAGGAGCGCCAGACGTTTGGCCTGGAGGGCCTGCTGCCGCCTGCTGTGAGCACCCTCGACGGGCAGATCGCGCGGGTGATGGAGAACCTGCGCGCCAAGCCCGAGCCCATCGAGCAGTACATCTACCTCCGCTCGCTGCAGGACCGCAATGAGACGCTCTTCCACGCGACGCTGATCGCGCACCTCGAGGAACTCGCGCCGATCGTCTACACGCCGACGGTCGGCGAGGCCGTCGAGCGCTTCAGTCACATCTTCCGCAGCACCCGCGGGCTGTTCATCACGCCCGAGAACATCGATCAGATCGACCGCATCTTCGCCTGCGCGGTCGAGGGCGAGGTCGGCATCATCGTTTGCACGGACAACGAGGGCATCCTCGGCATCGGCGACCAGGGCGTCGGCGGGATCGGCATCCCGATCGGCAAGCTCGCGCTCTACGTGGCCGCGGGTGGCTTCCCCCCATCCGCCTGCCTGCCGATCAGCCTCGACGTCGGCACCGACAACGAGGAGCTGCTCGCCGATCCGGTCTACCTCGGCCTCCGGCGCCGCCGCCTCGCGGACGACGAGTACGAGGCGTTCATCGAAGCCTTCGTGCAGGGCGTCAAGCGCAACTGCCCCGGTGCGGTGCTGCAGTGGGAGGACTTCAGCCGCGAGCGCGCGTGGGACAACCTCGAGCGCTACCGCGACGAGCTGCCGTCCGTCAACGATGACATCCAGGGCACCTCGGCGGTCGTGCACGCGGGCCTGCTCGGGGCGCTGCGGCGGGCCGAGCGGCCGCTTATCGGCGAGCGCGTCGCGGTGCTCGGCGCGGGCGCGGCAGGCGTCGGCGTCGCCTCTGCGATCATCGCCGCACTGCAGGCCGAGGGCCTGTCCTTCCAGGAGGCCTCCGCGCAGGTGCTGGTCTTCGACTCGCGCGGCCTGGTGCTCACCAACCGAGGCGACCTGCCCGACTACAAGCGCCGCATCGCCCACGAGCCGGGCGTGGTGCGCGACTGGGGCCTCGATCCGGGCGGCGACCTGTCGCTCGCAACGGTCGTGCAGACCGTGCGGCCCGGCGTGCTGATCGGCCTATCCGGCCACCCCGGCGCGCTGCCCGAGGAGGTCGTGCGCATGGTGGCTGCCGAGCACGAGCGCCCGATCGTCTTCGTGCTGAGCAACCCGTCCTCGAAGGTGGACGCGCACCCGCACGACGTGGTGCGGTGGAGCGATGGTCGCGCGATCGTGGCGGTCGGCAGCCCGTTCGAGCCGCTGGAGCTTGGTGGCCGCACGCACCGCTTCTCGCAGGTCAACAACTTCTACGCATTCCCGGGCATCGGCGCAGGCGCGTGGCTGTCGCGGGCGCGGCGCATCTCCGACGGCATGCTGCTGGCCTGCGCGCAGGCGATCCACTCCTCGCTGACCGATGAGGACCTCGCGGAGGGGCTCGTGCTACCCGCCAGCGCCCGGCTCAAGGACGTCGCAACGGAGGTCGCCGCCGCGGTCATGGAGGCCGCCGCTGACGAGGGTCTCGCCACCCGCGAGCTGCCCGCCGACCCGCGCGCCTTCGTGGCCGACTGGCAGTATGAGGCGTACTACGACCGCTACGAGCCCGCCTGACCGCCCGAGAGGAGCCGCAACCCCGATGAAGCTCACACGCGCACTCTCACTACTGATCCTCGCGCTGACCGCCACGGCCTGCTTTGCGCAGGAGGCCGAGGAGCCGCCGGCGCCCCTCTATGCTGAGGACGGCTTGCAGGCGCCCGACGGCCGCGCCTACGTCGTCTTCGCCGATCGCATGGAGGGCGAGACGTGGGCTGAGAAGATCAATGCAGCCATCCAGCGGGCCATGCGGGGCGGCGCGGGGGCCACGGTCATGCTCCCACCGCGATACATCGAGATCGACCAGCCCATCAAGGTCTGGCGGCAGCGGGTCGGGCAGGACGTCGATACCCGCGCGGAGGGCGTGGAGCTTGCCGACATCGGCGCCGTGTATGAGAGCATCAAGGGTGGGCGCGTTCAGGACCTGCCCCGGGGGATGGTCATCAGTGGCGCCGGTGGCGGCGCGACCCGGCTGATCTGGACCGGGGGGCCGAACCAGGTCGTCATCGATCTGCCGGCGCCCTGGCAGTGCGAGGTGCGCAACCTCACCATCGACGGAAACAACGCCGAGGGCCTGATCGGTGTCCGCTACCGCGCAGGCTGGGAGTTCGGCGCCAACGGCGGCAAGCGCAACGCGTTCGAGGGCCTTCGCCTCTCGCGCATGGACGTCGGCTTCCACGTGGGCGGGCCGTTCGGGCCGGATCTGGTCGCCGCGGAGTTCCGCAACATCCAGATCTCAGCGGTGCGCGAGGGCTTCCGCTTCGTTGGCGCGAACGTCGCGGAGATGTGGCTCTCGGGGATCATGATCAGCAACTACGATGACTGCGGCTTCAATCTGGTCACGCAGAGTGGCCGCGTCGTCCGTGGGATTGCCGAGCGCGACACACCCACAGACGAGAACGTGCTGCGTGACGCGGATGGTCGCGAGATCTTCCTCGAACAGATCCCCGAGACCGCCATTGGCCAGAAGCTGATGCGCGCGGAGCACCCGGAGGTGGAAGGCAGCGCGCAACGCCCCTGGGTGGGCGGCGGTGGGCCCACGGTGACCATCTACAACGTCGTCGCACATGCCCGGAACCCCGCTTCGTGGCTCGTGAAGAGCTTCCACTCACCGGTGCGGCTGTCATACCTGCGGCATGAGGGGCCCGGCGGCATCCTGAAGGCATGGGGAGGCGCTGCGCACGGCCGCTTCAATGACGTGCTCACCGATGTGAACGCGGTCACGCCCGGCGGGCTCGAGGGGCTTGTGATCGACTACGATCGCCCGGGCCCGCTCTACATGATCGGCGGCACGCTCGAGGGACCGGTGGCGCTGGGACGCAACGCGGTTGTGTACGACATGGGCTGCAAGTTCGTGAACCGAGGTCGCGGCATGTCCGGCCTCGTCACACCTGACCTGGTGCTGCCGGAGGGCGCGTTCTACCAGCGCACCGGGGAACAGCAGACCTGGCCCGAACGCCGCTGGCCCGGGGATTTCGTCGTGGCGGGCACGCAGGAGCAGGTCGGCTTCATTCAGAAGCCCGGCACAACCGGCGCGCGGGTGCTGCGGCTGCAGGAGGGAACGTCGCGGACGGTAGCGGTCGCAGTGGGGGAGACGAGCGTGCACGTCCCGCTGGAGGGTCTTGAGCGCCAGCCCGACGCGGCCTATCAGGTCTCAGTGACGCCGAACTGGCGCGCCGGAGACGTGTGGGCCACCGACCGCGGCCCGGACGGCTTCACCGTGAACGCGGAGAACGCGGCGCCTGAGGGCGCGACGGTGGACGTGATCGTGCGCAGAGCACCGATCGTGGGGGGAATGGAGTAGATCAGGCTTTTCAGCCTGTCAGGCGTCGCCGTCAGTCGTTTGTAGGACAGGCTTTCCAGCCTGTCAGGCTACTCAATCCGCAGGTCGGTCACACGCGGCGGTGGCGGGATCTGCGGTGGGCGCGGCTTGCTGGTGTCCGCGAAGACGCGCACGAGCACAAAGCCCGCCGCGAAGCCGCCGATGTGCGCCATGTAGGCCACGCCGGGCGCCCCGCCAAGGCTCAGCACCTGGATGATGAACCAGTAGACGAGGAAGAGCGTGGCGGGCAGATCGACCACGGTGATGAAGAAGATGATGATGACGAGCGTACGCACGCGCGCGTGCCGGAAGAGCACCAGGTAGGCGCCCAGCACCCCCGCAATAGCCCCCGAGGCCCCCACCAGCGACATGTGCGCCGTGCCGGTCACCAGCGCGATCAGCGAGTGCGCGAGAGTCGCGATGACGCCGCAGACGAGGTAGAAGATCAGGTACTTCACGTGCCCCATCCGGTCCTCGATGTTGTCGCCGAAGACCCAGAGGAACAGCATGTTGCCGGCGATGTGCACCACGCCGCCGTGCATGAACATCGAGAGGAAGAGCGCGCCGACTGTGGGGCCGATCCCCGGCCCTCGCCACGGGATCAGCATGTCGGGCGCGAACGCCCACTCTTGCCCGCCCCCGGCGCTGAGCTGCGCGATGTACACGATCACGCAAGTGACGATGATCCCGACGTTGACGACGGGGAAGTGCTTCGACGGGATGTTGTCCTTGAGCGGGAGCATCGGCCGGTTCCGTTCAGCATGGGCTGGCGGGGCGGGTGTGGGTTAGTGAGAAGCGGGGCGGGCCTGGTTCGGGCCCGCCCCGCGTAGTGTGCGTCGGTCGGCGAGGAGGGGGAGCTTACTCCTCCTCTTCCTCCGGCTCCACCTCGGCTATGAGGCCCTCGGTGGTCATGATCATGCCGGCGATGCTGGCAGCGTTCTCCAGCGCCGAGCGGGTCACCATCAGCGGGTCGATGATGCCGGCCTCGATCATGTTCTCGTACTTGCCGGCTACGGCGTCGAAGCCGACCTGCGCGTCGGAGTTGTCGAGGACGCGCTGGACGATGACCGAGCCCTCTTCGCCGCTGTTCTCCGCGATCTGGCGCAGCGGAGCGGTGAGAGAGGCCTTGAGGATCTGCACGCCGATCTTCTCGTCGCCGGCCACCTTGAGCTTGTCGAGCGTCGGAGCGACGCGTGCGAGGGAGACGCCGCCGCCGGGCACGATGCCCTCGGCCACGGCCGCCCGGGTCGCCGAGAGGGCGTCCTCGAAGCGGTGCTGCTTCTCCTTCAGCTCGGTCTCGGTTGCCGCGCCCACGCGGATGACGGCCACGCCGCCGGAGAGCTTGGCGAGCCGCTCCTCGAGCTTCTCGCGGTCGTAGCTGCTGTCGGTCTCCTCGATCTCCGCGCGAATCTGCGCGATGCGCGCGCGGATCGCCTGGGAGGAGCCGGCGCCCTCGATGATCGTCGTGTCGTCCTTCGTCACCTTGACCTGCTTGGCGGTGCCGAGCACGTCCAGACCGACGCTCTCGAGCTTGACCCCGAGGTCCTCGGAGATGAACTGGCCCTTCGTCAGGACCGCGATGTCCTCCATCTGCTGCTTGCGGCGGTCGCCGAACCCGGGGGCCTTGACCGCAACGGTCGTGAGCGTGCCGCGCAGCTTGTTGACCACCAGCGTCGCCAGGGCCTCGCCCTCGATGTCCTCGGCGATGATCAGCAGCGGCCGTCCCGCCTGCACGACATGCTCCAGCACGCCGATCATGTCCGCGATCGAGCTGATCTTCTTCTCGAAGAGCAGGATGTACGGGTCCTCGAGGACGGCTGCCATCTGCTCGCGGTCGGTGATCATGTACGGGGACAGGTAGCCCTTGTCGAACTGCATGCCCTCGACCAGTTCGAGGTCGGTCTCGGTGCCCTGCGACTCCTCGACGGTGATGACGCCGTCCTTGCCGACCTCCTCCATCGCGTCGGCCACGAGCTTGCCGATCTGCTCATCGTTGCCGGCGATCGAGGCGACATGGAACATGTCGTCCTTGGTCTTGACGGCGAGGGCCATCTTGCGCAGCTCCTTGACCGCTGCGTCGACGCCCTTGTCAATGCCGCGCTTGACGAACATCGGGTTGGCACCCGCGGCCACGGCCTTGAGGCCCTCGCGGAGCATCGCCTGCGCAAGCACAGTGGCCGTGGTGGTGCCGTCGCCGGCCACGTCGTTGGTCTGTGAGGCGACTTCCTTCAGCAGTTGCGCGCCGGTGTTCTCGAAGTGATCCTCGAGATCGATCTCCTTAGCGACGGTAACGCCGTCCTTGGTGATCGTGGGCGAGCCGAACGTCTTCTCAAGGAGCACGTTGCGCCCGGTCGGGCCGAGCGTGACCTTCACAGCGTCGGCCACGATGTTCGCGCCCCGCTCGAGCGCTCGACGCGCCTCCTCGCTGTAGAGAATGTTCTTCGGTGCCATGGTCGTGGTTCTCCCTTTCGGCTGAGAATGTCAATGCGTGACTGGTCCTACGCGTTCTTCGCGAGGATCTGGCCGGTCTCCAGGATCAGGTAGTCCTCGCCATCGACGGCGATCTCGGCGCCACCATACGTCGCGATGATCACCATGTCGCCGACCTTCACGTCAGGCGCCACTACCTCGCCGCTATCGAGCTTGCGGCCCTCGCCAACGGCGACGACCTTGGCCTTCTGCGGCCTCTCCTGAGCGGATTCGGGCAGATGAATGCCGCCGGAAGTCTTCTCAGCCTCCGCACGCTGCACCATTACCCGGTCACCCAGCAGACGGATACCCATGTGCGTCTGTCCTCCCTTCCTCGGATGCGTCCCTGCAAGTGTCATCCCGCGGTGCGTTTCACGAATCCGCGGGATCGTTTCCCTTCTTGTGCACGAGCAGCTATTCTAACCGGCTTCCGCCGATTCTGCAACCTTTACCCGCAACACGAGCTCCCCCGCCTCCACGTCCAGCAGCACCGTGTCCCCCTCGGCGAACTCGCCGCGCAGAATCCCCGCCGAGATCGGGTTCTCCACCAGCTTCTGAATCACCCGCCGCAGCGGTCGCGCGCCGAATTGCGGATCATACCCGCGCTCGGCCAGCAGGTCCTTCGCCTCGGCTGTCGCCTCCAGGGCGATCCCGCGCTCGCCCAGCCGCTCATTCACGCGCGCGAGCATCAGGTCCACGATCTCGCGGATCTCGCGGCCGGTCAGCGAGTGGAAGACGATCACTTCGTCGATGCGGTTGAGCAGCTCCGGTCGGAAGTGCTGCCCCAGCTCGGACGTAACCGTCTGACGCATCATCTCGTAGTGCTCGGCGGCCTCGTCCTCGCTCGCGCCCTCATGCGGCGGCGTGATGAACTGGCTGCCGATGTTGCTGGTCATGATGATGACCGTGTTCTTGAAGTCCACGATCCGGCCGGTATTGTCGGTCAACCGTCCATCCTCGAGGATCTGTAGCAGAATGTTGTACACGTCCGGATGGGCCTTCTCGATCTCGTCGAGCAGGATGACACGGTAGGGCCGGCGGCGGACCGCCTCGGTGAGCTGCCCGCCCTCCTCGTAGCCGATGTAGCCGGGAGGCGCGCCGATCAGCCGCGAGACCGCGTGGCGCTCCATGTATTCGGACATGTCGATGCGCACCATCGCGTCCTCGTCATCGAACATGAACTCCGCCAGCGCCCGCGCCAGCTCGGTCTTGCCGACGCCGGTGGGGCCGAGGAAGATGAAGCTGCCGATCGGTCGGCGCGGGTCCTTGAGGCCCGTGCGCGCGCGGCGGATCGCCTCGGCGACCGCCACGACCGCCTCGTGCTGGCCCTTGACGCGCTCGTGCAGCCGGTCCTCCATCTGCAGGAGCTTGTGCGCCTCCTCCTCGAACATGCGCGAGACCGGGATGCCCGTCCAGTCGCCGACGATGGATGCCACGTCCTCGGCGTCCACGGTGTCGTCGATCTGCTCGACGCCCTCCCACTGCTCCTCGGCCTCGGGCACGCGCGCCTGCAGCTCCTCGATCTCCCCTCGGATGCGCTGGGCAGCGTCGTAATCGCCCGCCTGTGCCTCGGCCTGGCCCTGTGCGGTCAGCTCGTCGATCCGCTGGCGCAGCTCATCCGGCCGCGGCGGCAGGTCGAAGGTGTCGATGCGCAGCTTGCTCGCGGCCTCGTCGATCACGTCGATGGCCTTGTCCGGGAGCTGGCGGTCGGAGATGTAACGATCCGACAGCTCCGCCGCCGCCTCGATCGCCTCGTCGCTGATCTGCACGCCGTGGTGCTCCTCGTAGCGTGAGCGCAGTCCGCGGAGGATCGCGACGGTCTGCTCGACCGTCGGCTCCTCAACCACGATCGGCTGGAAGCGCCGCTCCAGCGCCGGGTCCTTCTCGATGTTCTGGCGGTAGTCGTCGAGCGTGGTCGCGCCGATCGCCTGCAGTTCGCCGCGTGCGAGCGCCGGCTTGAGCATGTTGGACGCGTCCATCGCGCCCTCGGCCGCGCCCGCCCCGACGACCGTGTGCAGTTCGTCGATGAAGAGGATGACCTCGCCCTCGGCGGCGCGAATCTCGTCGATGACCGACTTGAGCCGCTCCTCGAACTCGCCGCGGTACTTGCTGCCCGCGATCATCCCGGCGAGGTCCAGCGCCAGCACGCGCTTGTCACCGAGCACCTGGGAAGCCGCTCCGGACGCGATCTCCTGTGCGAGGCCCTCGACCACCGCGGTCTTGCCCACGCCCGCCTCACCGATGAGTACCGGATTGTTCTTGGTGCGCCGGGAGAGGACCTGGATCACCCGCCGGATCTCGCGCTCGCGGCCGATCACCGGGTCGAGCTTGCCCTCGCGCGCCAGCTCCGTCAGGTCGCGGGAGAACCGCTCCAGCGCTTCGTAGCTCGCCTCCGCGCCCTCGTCATGCACGCCGTGGCTGCCGCGGATCTCGCGCAGCGCCTCCAGTAACGCCTGCTCGGAGGCACCTGCGTCCTGGATCATGCGCGTGGCCGGCGAGGTGATGTCGAGCATCGCCAGCAGCAGGTGCTCGGCGGCCACGAAGGTGTCGCCGAACTGCTGCGCGCGCTGCCAGGCGGCGTCGAAGAGCCGGTTCGCCTGCGGCGTCACGAAGATCTGGCCGGTGTCGGAGCCGCCGCCTGAGACCTGCGGACGGCCGCCGAGTTCGCGCTCGACCTTGCCGATGAGCGGCGCGATCTCCACGCCGGTCTGCTCGAGCATCCGGCGAGGCACGCCCGCGTCCTGCTCGAGCATCGCGAGCAGGATGTGCTCGACGTCGAGCTGGTTGTGGGAGTAGCGGCGCAGGATCTGCTGACTCTGCGCGATCGTCTCCTTCGCCTGATTCGTGAACTTCTCGAAGTCCATCATGTCACCCGTCTAAGTCGTCTCGGTGCCGGTAGCGCCGGTGGTGGTGTTGTCGTCCGCAGCCTTCTCGTCGGCAGCATCGAGGCCCAACTCAGCTCTGGCGAATGATCTGACGCGCTCCATCACATCCATCCCCAGTTCCGCGTCACAGACCTCCAAGTCCTGGCCCTCTACCCAGTATCTGCCGACCACCTCGAAGATAGTCAACTTCTCCAGCTCTTCCTCGGATGCCACGGCTTCGTCCCACTCGGCCCCGAGGAGCGCCTTGAGCTCGACGAGGTCATGCGTGCGCGGCGCGACCCGCCCCGCCGCGCTCAGAAGCGCCTTCATGTACTTCTCAGCGCACTGCTGGCAGTGGTAGGCGACTGGTCCGGGCACCATTGCGGGATCGAGCTGGTATACCGCTATGTAGTCGTTCTCCGCGTGGGAGATCATCCCACGCACGTCGCGGCCGTGCTCAACTGGCTTGCCGCTCATAGGCGACCATCCCCTCATCGAGTACCGTCCGCATGAAGAGGCTGCGTCCGTCCAACATGTCCTCGATCTCGCCCTGGGTCTTGACGAAGATGTCCACCGGGACCGTGCGTGGACGGCAGAGGATGGAGACGGCGACTGTACGGTCGATCCATCTCGCGTCCGTCTCCTTCACGACCAGCACATCCAGGTCGCTGTCCTCAGTCCAATCCCCGCGCGCGTAGGAGCCGAAGATGATGATCTTCTCCGGGTCATAACCCTCGACGATCTTCCGGATGACCTCCTGCACCTTCTCCGGCAGGTCGGCCGCCTGGATCTTTGCCATCGTCCTCTACCCCTCCTGCTCCCGCACGTCCTCGATCCGCACCCGCACGCTCTTCCCGCGCAGCTCGATCTTCGCCGGCCCCAGCGCCTTCGGGCCGCAGTCGATGTCATCGCGCAGCCGCCCGACCTGGTCCTGCAGTTCCTCGATCTGATCGATCAGCCGCAGGATGATCGACACACCCGCGAGGTTCACGCCCATCTCCTGCGTGAAGCGCTGGATGCGGCGCAGCAGTTCGATGTCCGCGTCGCAGTACAGCCGCACGCCGCCCCCGCTGCGGAAAGGCTCGATCAGCCCCTCGCGCTCATACAGCCGCAGTGTCTGCGGATGGCATTCCAGCATCCGCGCGGCAACGCCTATCTGATAGCGCGGCTCGTCCCGTCTCATGCGCGCTCACCTGCCATGCTCCGATCCACGCCCGATCATGCCCCCAGCGAACTCCGCAGGTCCGGGCTCCACGACTCGCCGAACCGCTCAAGCATCTCCCGCTGCTCGTCGCTGAGCTTCTCCGGCACTCTCACGCTGATCGTGACGTACTGGTCGCCACGCCCGCTCTCGCCAAGGTGCGTCACCCCGCGGCCCTTCAGCCTGAGCTGGTCCCCGCTCTGGGTGCCCGCGGGGATCGTCATCGTCACATTCCCGTCGATCGTCGGCACCCGGACCTTGCCGCCCAGCGCCGCCTCGGTGAAGCTCACCGGCAGCTCGAGGCGGATGTCGTCGCCCTCACGCTCGAAGGTCGAATGCGGCTGCATGTGGATGCTCAAGATCAGGTCGCCCGCCGGGCCGGTCGCGATCCCCCGCCCACCCTCGCCGCGCACGCGCACCTTCGAGCCGGTCTCGACGCCCGCGGGCACCCTCACGGTGATCCGTCGGCTGCGACTGCTCTCGCCCGTGCCGCGGCAGGTCTTGCAGCGCGTGGTGACGACCTGGCCGGTGCCGTGGCACTGCTGGCAGGCCGCGCCGAGGCTGAAGAACCCTCCGCCGCTCTGCGCCTGGCCGGTGCCGCCGCAGGCCGGGCAGGTCTGCGTCTCCCCGCCCATCCCCTCACACTCCGGGCAGCGGTCCGCCAGCGTCAGCGAAATCTGCTTCTCCGCGCCATGCACGGCCTCTTCGAAGCTCACCGGCAGTTCGTACTCGACGTCCTGGCCGCGCGTGGGGCCCGGCTCGGGGCGAACGCGGCTGCGCCCGGTGCTCGCGAATGTGAAGCCCCGCCCGCCGCCCATGTCGCCGAACAGGTCGCCGAAGACGTCGCGGAAGGAGCCCGCTCCGTACTGCTGCTGGACGAAGTCGCGGAAGTCGCCCTGCTGCCACTGGCCGGTCTGCTGGGCCTGATCCCACGCATCGCCGAACTGATCGTACTTGCCACGCTTCTCGGGGTCCTTGAGCGTCTGGTAGGCCTGCGAGATCTCCTTGAAGCGCGACTCAGCTTCCTCGTCGCCGGGATTCACGTCGGGGTGATACTCCCGCGCAAGGCGGCGGTAGGATTTTTTGATTGCATCGGCCGAAGCGTCGCGCTCGACGCCCAGGATCTCGTAGAAGTCCGGCTTCTGGTCAGGTCGCAAGTTCGCTCACTCTTCGACGTCTATCGTGATGCGCCCGGTTGCACGGCGGCGGGCGGCGGTGATCGTCAGCACGCCATCCGCGAGCGTCGCGCGCGTGTTCGTGGTGTCGGCGTCGGAAGGCAGGTGGATCGCGCGGGCGAACTGCCCGAGCGTACGCTCGCCGCGCAGGCGCCGCAGCTCGCGCAGGTCTTCGGGAAGCGTGACTTCGCCGCGCACGCGCAGGATGCCGTCCTCGGCGGTCGCGTCGATCGACTCGCGGGCGGCGCCGGGCAGGTCGAGCGCGATCACGTAGCTGTCCTCGGTGGCGCGCAGGTCCATGGGTGGCTGCCATGCCCGTGCGGCCACGCCGCGGCGATGCCTCTCGACGGCCATCGCCTCGCGCAGCCTCTCCCGCAGCGCCTGCATCTGTGTGAGCGGATCAGTCGGTCGGTTCACGTCGGAATCTCCTCAGTGCCGTTTGGAGCGACGCATCTGCCGTTGAGATGCGTCGGCCGTACGCCGCGCACCGATCGGGCGGGCAGGGAAGCCCGCCCCTCCTACGCCTCTGATCGGACCTGCACCGCGATCGTCCGCTCGCGCCGCGCGACGCTCACGCGCAGCACGCCCTCCTCGAGCTTCGCCGAGACGCTCTCGGGGTTGAGCTCCCACGCCAGCGAGAACGAGCGGCTGAAGGCGCCGCTGGGGCGCTCGCGGAGATAGAACTGGCCATCGCCATCGGCCGGGCGCTCGCCGCGGATGCTCACGGTACCGTTGCGCACCTCGACGGACACATCTTCGCGGTTCATCCCGGGCAGCTCGACGAGGATCACGACTTCCTCGTCGCCTGCAAGGATGTCCACGGGTGGACTGAAGGACGGCGCGCTCTCGGGCTGCGCGGCGGTGAAGCTCTCGTCGAGCAGCCGGTAGAGCCGGTCCCTCATCTCGAAAAAGTCTTCAATCGGGTCGGTCAGTGTTCTGCGCATCATGGCTCCTGTGCGTCGGCTCTGGACTCTCGCGCTCGCCGCGAAGCGAGGGAGAGGTCAGACTTCAGGCGGGCGCGTCCTCGCGAACACGCCCGCCCGGTTGTCCTGCCGGTGTCGTTAGCTGGCAACTGGCAACTGGTAACTGCCCGCTGCCTACGCCTCGTCCTCGGCCTCGAACTCGGCGTCGATGACCTCTTCTTCGCCGCCGGCGGGGCCTCCGGTCTCAGGCTCGGCATCGCCTGCGTCCGGATCGGCTTGCTCACTGGCCTCGGCCGCCGCAGCGGCCTCGTAGGCCTGCTGCGAGATGCGCGCGAACTCATTCTGCGCATCGTCGATGGCCGCCTGGATCGCGTCCGCGTCATCCTCCTTCGCGGCCGTCTGCATCGCCTCGATCTTCTGCTTCACGATCTCGCGGTCGGCCTCGGCGACCTGGTCGCCGAGCTCCTCCAGCGTGGTCGTGAGCTGGTGGGCGAGCTGGTCGGCGGCGTTGCGGTTCCGCGCGAGCTCCTCGAACTTCTCGTCGTCCTCGGCATGCTCCTCAGCCTCGTGGACCATGTTCTTGACTTCGTCGTCCGAGAGCTGGCCGGAGCCGGTGATCGTGATGTCCTGCTCGCGGCCGGTCGCCTTGTCGCGCGCGGTCACGTTGAGGATGCCGTTGGCGTCGATGTCAAAGGTGACCTCGATCTGTGGCACGCCGCGCGGCGCGGGCGGGATGCCCGTGAGGTGGAAGCGCCCGAGTGACTTGTTCTGGCCGGCGCGCTTGCGCTCGCCCTGCAGCACGTGCACCTCGACGGTGGACTGGTGGTCCGATGCGGTCGTGTAGGTGCGCTGCACGCGCGTCGGGATCGAGGTGTTGCGCTCGATCAGGAAGTCCGACACGTCGCCGAGCGTCTCGATGCCGAGCGACAGCGGCGTGACGTCCACGAGCACCATGTCCTGCATCTCGTCGCCGAGCACGGCCGCCTGGATCGCGGCGCCGACGGCGACGACCTCGTCGGGGTTGATGCCCTTGCGCGGCGCCTTGCCCGCGATCTCCTCGACGAGCGTCTGCACCGCCGGGATGCGGGTCGAGCCACCGACGAGGATTACGTCGTCGATCTCGCCCGCGGTGAGGCCCGCGTCGCTCATCGCGCGCTGGACGCTCTCGCGGGTCTTGTCGATCAGGTCGCCGACGAGGTTCTCGAACTTCGCACGCGTGAGGGTCATCTCAAGGTGCTTCGGGCCCTCGCCCTCGACGTTCGTGATGAACGGGAGGGAGATCTGCGTCTGGATCGCGCTGGACAGCTCGATCTTGGCCTTCTCCGCTGCGTCCTTGAGCCGCTGGAGGGCCTGGCGGTCGTTGCGCAGGTCGATGCCGACGTCCTTCTTGAAGTCCTCGGCCATCCAGTCGATGATGCGCTGGTCCAAGTCGTCGCCGCCGAGCTTGGTGTCGCCGGCGGTGGCGCGGACCTCGAAGTAGTCGCGCTCCTCGGTGTTGGACTTGTCCACCTCGACGTCGAGGATCGACACGTCAAAGGTGCCGCCACCAAGGTCGTAGACCATGATGGTGCCCTCGAGCTCCTGCATCTCGTGACCGTACGCCAGCGCGGCGGCCGTCGGCTCGTTGATGATGCGCATGACCTCGAGGCCTGCGATCTCCCCGGCCTGCTTGGTCGCGGTGCGCTGGTTGTCATCGAAGTACGCGGGCACGGTGATGACCGCCTGCGTAACTTCCTCGCCGAGGTAGTCGGTGGCGTCGTCCTTGAGCTTGCGCAGGATCATCGCCGAGAGCTGCTCGGGCGAGTAGTCCTTCCCATCGATGGTCGTCTTGTCGCGCGTGCCGATCTTGCGCTTGATGGACGCGACCGTGCGCTCGGGGTTGAGGACCGCCTGGCGCTTGGCCGGCTGCCCGACGAGACGCTCGCCGTCCTTCGTGATCCCGACGACCGACGGGGTTGTGCGCCCGCCCTCGGAGTTGGGGATAACCTTCGGGTCCCCGGCCTCCACGACCGCGACGCACGAGTTGGTGGTTCCAAGGTCAATTCCCACCACTTTAGCCAATGTGAGTCACCTCATTCTGAGA
>JALGSW010000048.1 GCA_029821635.1 Candidatus Zipacnadia bacterium | reverse complement strand
AGCAGCTCGGGGTCATCGTGGCACATGATCGCGATGCCCTCGAAGCCGATCCAGTTGCGCAGCCGGCCGAAGAGGCTGCCGCCATGGATATGCACCGGAACGTCCGCCTCGCGGGTGCGCTGAGCGATCGCGTCCCAGTCATCGCGGTAGCGCGCGGGGTCGTCGATGCGCAGCCGCTCCTTGAACGGCTCCCACGACGCGCGGTCCTTGATCGGGAACTCGAGGTAGCGCGGGATCGTGTCCTTGTTGTCCAGGTACATGATCTTCTTGACGCCCTCGGCGTCCTGGACGACCTTGTACTCCTCGGTCTCCTCGATGGTCTTGCCCTCGAAGCCCGGGATCAGCCCTACGGCCGCCGGGACGGTCGTGCGACGCTCGAAACCGAAGAACGGGTCGCAGTTGGAGTTGCTGTTGACCTCCTCGGGCAGCCCCTGCTCATGCCATACCTTGAAGGTGTCGTCCCAGTAGCCGAACTCGATGTCCGGCACGTGATCGACCGGCTCATACTTCATGCACGCCACGAAGCGCTCTCGCTGGTTCATGCTCAGTTCCCTTCGACCATGGCGATCTGTGCCCGCAGGAAGTCCACGGCCTCGCCAAAGTTGTTCTCATTTGCGTACTCGATGATCAGCGGCACATCCCCGAGGCTCATCAGGCGCTCGATGAACACCGGCCAGTCCACGTCGCCCTGCCCGGCGGACGGGAAGCTCGGCATGCCCTTTTCATCCACCGCGCAGTCCTTCGCGTGTGCGACGACGATGTCCTCGCCGAGCACGTCGAAGGGGCGCGCGGTGTCGTCATAGCAGAGGATGTTCGCCGGGTCGAGCAGCACCTTCAGGTTCGCGCTGCCGACCTCCTCGATCAGCCCGCGCATCGTCCACGAGTTCGGCACGGTCTGCGCGTAGGAGGGCTCCACGCAGACGGTGATGCCCGCGTCCTCCGCCGGCGGCATGAACTGCCGGAAGGCGTCCACGCAGCGCTCGAAGCCGCCGACGCCGCGCCTGCCCGACTCGGTCGCGATCGTGTCGCAGCCGAAGCGCGGAGCGGCCTCGATCGAGCCCTTCATCGCCTCGATCGCGGCCGCGCGCAGCTCCGGATCATCGGAGCTGATGTTGTTGTATGAGTCCATCACCCACGTGGCGAGCCCGGCGTCGCGGAAGGTCTGCAGGATGTGCGCCGCGACGTCCTCGGGGAACGCCGACGGGTCCATTGCCGGGTGGCGGGTGCAATACTCCGGGTACTCCTGGTACATCGTCGGCACGGCCACGCCCTCCAGCCCGTAGGAGGCGATCAGTTCGGCCGCTTCCTCGACCGGATGGTTGCGTGTGAAGATGATCGCCCGTACGCCAAGCTTCACGCCATTCACCTCTCGATGTGGTCGATGCGTCAGTCGGTGTAACTTTGACAATCACGAAGGCCCGGGCGTCCTCACCAGTCTGCCGTCGGCCTTGCCGCTTGGCACCCAGAAGGGAACGACCTGATCAAGCGTTCTGGGCACTTGGCGGACGCCAAATGGATTCGCGAAGCCGGTGAATTCAGTCGAGACACCTGTCGAATCGCAGTGCCATCGACCTGCCATTACCGCCGAGATGTACGTAGAGCGAGGCTGGCCGCGCTCGTGCCGCGTGAAGAGCCCGCCCTGACCAGGCTGGGGCGTCAGCGCCGGTGCCCCCGATCCGTCAGGGGCTACCGTTCGCTGGCCGCTCTCCACTCCGTAGCACACCTGCAGCCAGTCATCCTCGCCAAGTGCCCAGCCAGTTTCGTCAACCACGAAGAACACCAATGGCTTGTCGAGGCCTTCTCGGAAGTCTGCGGCCTTCTCCTGAATGTGCCTGCGAATGTGTTGGTGCGTGGGAGCTATTGGGGCAACCGTTGTCCCGTCCTCAACACGTGTGCTTCCGGCACGCCCCCGCTTCAGCACGACAAACTTGCACTCCCCATTCCTGAACGGTACGGCGATTTCATGGCCCTCCGCGGGCGACTGCCGCTCCAGCTCCTCCCGCAGAGCGCGAACCAGGCTACTCACCTCCTCCTGCGTCCTAGGCCTGCAATGCGGGCTCATGTCCAGGTGATAGCCATTCGGCAGCCACCTGTCGCACTGCCGATAGAACTCATCGGCCACCGCGTCTCGACCCTCGCCGCCCCCAATGCCGTGCGGGGCGTAGACTTCAGCGATGAACGCCTCGCCTCTGGGGAGCGAGACTGAGAAATCCGGATTCCCCTTCCCTACTGGTAGCTCATATTCCAGGTCTTCGATGGGTAGGTTTCCGAGTAACCAGTGCCGCGTTGCCAGTTCAGCAAACGCGCCGGCGAAGTCAGTGTTGTTGTTCTTGCTCCGCAGGCGCGCATAGAACCGAGGACGCACCTCAACCGGTAGGGCTGCGTACCAAGCCTCCAGCTGGCGACGGAGTGTCTTCATCTCCGGTGTGTCGCGTTTGCAGATCGCGGTCGGCCACGAACCGCACCCCAAAACGAATCTCGGCAACGATGACACATAGGCAGGATCGTAGAGGGACTCCATTTCTCCGTCAGCGTTCCCCATGGGCCACACACCTTCCTCACCTTGCACGCTTCAGGTCACTCGGGCACCACGCGCTCGACGGTCCACTCGCCCGCGCGCGCCACCGGCTCGGTGCGCAGCGGCGGATGCACCGTGAACTCCCGCAGGTAGCCGATCTCCACGACCTGCGCCTCCACGTACTTCGCGCAGACCGCCTCGCGGGCGCTCGCGAGCCATCCGGCCTCGCCGCTCGCCTCGCAGCGCACCACGCGTTCCTCCGGGCCGCGCAGGATCAGGCCGAAGGTGCCCCGGCGGGCCAGCGCCGCGATGTCATCGCCTGTGAGCGTGACGCCGGAGTACTGCGGGTTGTCGAGCCAGTAGATGCTGCGCGCCTCCGGCAGGAAGACCGCTGCCGGGGCGAGGTCCACCGCCGGTCGCGGGCCGTCGCGGGCGGCCAGCAGCAGCGCCTGTCCGCGCACCGCTGCGCGCACGACATCGCTCGTGTGCAGCGCGCGCAGGTCCGCCTGGCTATCCCACGCGTTCGGCAGGAGGAGGTTCGTGACGCCCTGCAGGAGACCTCCGGCGGCGATGCAGATGGCCAGCAGAATCACCGGTGCGCGCACCGCCCGCAGTCGCGCCGCGCCGGCGACCAGCAACACGATCGTCACCGTGGTGGCGGGGGAGATCATGCGCCCGAAGACGGTGTTCAGGCGCTGATTGACGGTCGTGTACACGAGCATCGCGAGCGTCAGAGGGATGAACGTGGCTGCGAAGACCGCCAGCCACCGCCACGCCGGATCGTGCTCCTCGCGGCGACGCACGATCGCCACCACGATCAGAGTGATGAGCGCGACCGCGAGCAGCAGCCCTCCGGCCAGCACGATCATGTCGCGCGCCTGCGGCAGCGCGCTGGGCGCCAGCGGATCGCCGCTTAGGCCGAGGAAGTAGGCCCAGCCGGTCTCGAAGATCTGCGGCACGTAGGGGTCGGGGCCGGGCTCCCAGTGCCCACTGGCGCGTCCGGCGATGGCGATGTTGCGCGCCACCCACGCCGCCGCGGTCGCCCAGCAGGCGAAGGTGGGAAGCAGCCCCACGCCGATGCGTCGCCAGCGGTCGGGCTGACGCCATGCCAGCGCGATGATCGCGAGGCCGGCGCAGCCCGCGGGCACGATCGCGACGTGCCGCGTGAGCGCTGCCAGCGTCCACAGGACCGCCGCGCCCGCGACCGTCGCCGCGCGGGGCCTGCGCGCTGCGCTCAGGTGCAGCACCAGCGCCCATGCAAGCAGCGGGAAGTAGAGGTGCTCGGACTGCAGGCGGGGGATCTCGTAGATGATCGGCACGGAGAGCAGGTAGAGGCCGGCGGCGAGCACGCCCGCGATCCTACTGCGGCCCACCATCCCCGCAAGCACGCCGAAGCCCGCCGCCGCGAGGAGCTGGCCGATGAGGTCGAGCGCGTGGGCGGCGGCGATCATCCGCGCCGGATCGTCGGCGCTCATGCCGGAGGCCAGTGCGATCGCCACGGCGTAGCCGGGCGGCCACCAGCCGATGCGGTCGAGCTCGGGAGGATCGGGCAGCGTGATGGCGTTGAGCTGGACGAGGGAGTGCCCGTACTGATGGCGCTCGGCGACGACCTGCGCGGCTGAGAGGTAGCCGCAGGCGTCCGCCCAGACGACCGGCCCGGCGTGCAGCGCGCCCGCGATGAAGACGGACGCTGCTCCGAGCGTGAAGAGCACCGCAAGCGCGAACGCGACGCGGCTGCTGCTGGGGCGGCGGTCGCCATCGCCGTGCCCGTGCGCGCCCATAGGCGTCAGCCTCCGTGTGCGGCGCGCGTCACTCCGCGGTGAGCTTCCGCCATGTACCGGCGCTCGCGCGCCAGACGGCCAGTGCGCCGAGGACCTTGAGCGCGTCGCCCGGCAGGAACGGCACGACGCCCAGCGCCAGCGCCTGCCCGACGGACAGGCCCTGGACCGCGCACAGCCACGCGGCGCCGCAGACGAGGATCGTGGCGCTGGCCCCGGCCATCGCGAGGCCCATCGCCAGTGTGCCGGGCGAGCGCCGCGCAACGAAGCCGACGAGCGCCGCCGCGATCACGAAGCCGATCAGGTAGCCGCCGGTCACGCCGCTGAGCGCGCCGCCGGCGAAGACCGTCATGCCCGTCGCTCCGAGTGCGAGGAAGAGCGCCTGGCTCAGCGACCCGGCCACCGGCCCGAGCATCGCGCCCGCAATCAGCACCGTCATCGTCTGGCCGGTCACCGGCACGGGGGAGAACGGGAGCGGGATGCGCACGTGCGTGGCCAGCGCGGTCAGAACCGCCGCCGCGGCCGTCCCGGCGAACAGAAGCAGGTGGCGGCGTGTCAGAGCGGGAACACTCAATTGCGATGTAAGTGCGGCGATCCGGTGCATTGCGGGCATCCTTCCTGGACTCGATCCGGCAGGCGCGGGTCGCGCCGGGTTGTCGGTCTGAAGAGACAGTATAAGCGCATGAGCGACGTGCCGCAAGAGTGCAGCCACGAAGGCGCACCCGCGAGGGGCGGTAGCCATGCCACTTGGCCAATTCATATTCCACGGGACAGCCGAACGACCCTCCTGCCACTGCGCGTCCATCGCCGAGCGTCCGGAGGGCGGCTTCTTCGCCACCTGGTACGCCGGCTCGCGTGAGGGCGCGGCAGATGTAGCGGTCATGTGCGCGGTCCACGGGGGCGACCGCTGGGGTGAGCCGCGCGTGCTCTTCGACCCGCCGGGCCGACCGGGCGGCAACACTGTCATCTGCCGCCAGGGCGATGAGCTCTGGCACTTCGTGGACGTGATCCAGGAGGAGGGCTGGGACACCGCGGCCCTCTATCTGCTGCGCTCCCACGATGGCGGGGAGACGTGGACGGAGGCGCAGGTCTTCGATGAGGAGCCGGGGATGATGGTGCGCCACCGGCCGCTGCAGCTCTCCTCCGGGCGGCTCGTGCTGCCCGCGTACGATGAGAAGTGCTGGCACGGACTCACCTTCATCACCGATGACGGCGGCGAGACGTGGCGGCGTTCCGGTCGCATGACCGCCGCCTCCGGCTCGATCCAGCCCGCCATCATCGAGCGCGCCGACGGGACACTCCACGCGCTGCTGCGCTCCAACGGTGTGGTGCCGCACGCGTGGGAGTGCGACTCCGAGGATGGGGGAGAGACGTGGTCGCCATGCGTGCCCTCCGAGCTGCCGAACCCCAACTCCGGCGCGGACATGGTGAAGCTCGCGAGCGGCGAGACGATCGCATGCTTCAACGACTCGCCGACGCGGCGCACGCCCCTGACGCTGGCGATCTCGTACGATGAGGGCCGCACCTGGGCGGCGAAGCGCAACGTCGAGAACGAGCCGGGCGAGTACTCCTACCCGACGCTGATGGTGGGCGACGACGGCAGCGTGCACCTGGTCTACACCTGGCGCCGCGAGCGCATCCGGTGGATGAACTTCGAGGCGGAGTGGGTCGCGGAGGGGTAGGGGGGCATGACACCCTACGAATCGCGCAAGCGCAGCAGCAGGGCCTGCGGGCTTGCGGTGCTGATCGGCCTCGGCCTGCTTGTTGCCGTCGTTTCGCTTACGGGCTGGTATGTGTTCGTCCCACGGAGCGCAGATCTCGCCACCGTCGCGGAGATTAGCCAGCTTCCGCTGCCCGATGACGCCGCGCTTCTGCAGTCCAGCGCGGGACGCTTCCCCTGGGAGTCCGTGTACGCTCACCTGAGACTGACCGAAGAGCATTTTGAGCGCTTCCGTTCGCAGATCGACTTCGAGCTGACGCGTGATCCGGAGATGGTCCAGGCGACGGTCGATGTGATGCGGTGGCACCACGGTGATAGGCCCGACTGGTGGGCCCCGGAGGGACTCACGGACCCGTTGGCTGCGTGGGCGGCTCGACCGGCCGCGCCCGAATCCGAGGACTGGAGCAGGTGGGTGGCGATCCTCGCGGAGGAGAAGCCCGACGGCAGCGTTGAGGTCTACCTGCACGCGACGCAGGACCCGTGAGGGCGAGAGCGGCAGCAAGGCGCAACGGCCGACGCATCTAAACGAGGAGATCGCTCGCGATCTCAATGCGTCGCTCCAAACGACAACGGACGCGTCGCTCCGAACGGCGACGGCCCACGCGCCGTCCCCTTTTCACTTGTCCCCATTCACCCTTCCCTTGACCTTGCTTGCAGCTTCCCCCTTCCGTATGTATACTGACCCTCAAGATTGGCGTACTCTAGCAACAGTATCAGCACCCGAGGGGCAGGTATGATCGCGGCACAGGCGGATGGCGCTCGAGGATGGCTGCTGGAGCTGCTTCAGGTGGCGCTCGCGGCCGCGGGCGTGTGGGTCGTGCTGTCGGCGGTGGACATCGCGATGTATGAGCGCGTCACCAACGGCCATGAGGCCCCCTCCGCCGCCCCCCTCGCCTGCGTCATGTCCGCGCCGCTCACCGAGCGCGTCCGGGCAGGGCGCATCGAGGAGTCGGCGGGTGCGCCCGTCGCCTCCACCGTGCCTCAGGGCTCGGGTGAGCTCGCCTCGGCCCTTGCGCGCGTGAGCGGCGATCTCGCCGGCCTCGCGGGCGGTGTCCGCGAGGATGACATCTTCTACGCAGACATCGACAGCATCGCCGAACTCGTCGGGGCGAAGCTGCACCAGGCATCGCCCACTTCGGCCGCGCGGCTTGTGTGCCCCACCGGCATCGTCGAATTCACGCCTTTCAGCCGCACGGTCACGCGCAATTTCCAGGCCACCGACCTGCCGCACCCAACGCGCGTCATCGGCGAGCGGCTGCAGCTTCCGGTCCGCGGACTCGACCGCGTCCTGCCCGTAAGCGCCTCGTGGGATGACGAGGGGCATATCTGGACCCTCACCTGCGAGGAGCGGCGGCTGCAGGTGGCGGTGCCCGAGGACCTGTTTGAGATCACCATCGACCGCGGCGACCGTACGCTCGAGATCCGTTACGCCGGGCAGCGGCTCGTGAAGTGGGCGTGCTGCACCGGCGAGGGCAACAACAGCCCGATCGGCGAGTGGCGCGTTGTGAACAAGGCCGTTTGGCCGGCGTGGCGGGCCTACTGGGGCGAATACATGCCCGGTGGCAGCGCGCGCAATCCACTGGGCGCGAGGTGGCTCGGCACCTCCGCGCGGGGACACGCGACCGGCCGCGCGATCGGCATTCACGGCACCAACCAGCCGTCGTCGATCGGCCGGCGCATCTCGGGCGGCTGCATCCGCCTCACCAACGCCCACGCGATCGAGATGTACAACACGATCCCGGTCGGCAGCCGGGTGATCATTCAGGAGTAGCAGGTGGCGAGTGGCGATTGACGGCCCTCGGCGCCGGACGCGCATACAGGAGTGTCGGATGATCCTCGGGATCGGGACAGACATCGTCGGGACCGACCGGCTCGGGCGCATGGTGGAGGCCTACGGCGAGCGCTTCCTCCGCCGCGTCTACACGCGCCGGGAGGTCGAGACCGCCGAACTGCGCGCCACGCTCTCCGAGCGCCTCGGCACGCGTTTCGCCGCGAAAGAGGCCTGCATGAAGGCGCTCGGGACCGGCTGGCGCGGCGGTGTGCATTTCACGCAGATCGAGGTGCGCAAGCACCCCACGGGCATGCCGGAACTCGTACTCACCGGCGCGGCAAAGGAGCGCGCGGAGGCGATGGGCGTCACCAGCATCCACGTCTCGCTCTCGCATGAGGCCGGGATGGCGATGGCCGTGGTGATCTTCGAGGGCGAGGGTTGAGCGCCGCCCGGCGCCATCGGCGCGTGTGCCATGCGCATCCTTGACCGCTACCTCCTCCGCCGAGTCACGCTGCCCTTCATCGTCGGCCTGATGCTGTTTGTGCTCATCCTCCTCGCGGAGGTCGCCTACAACATCAGCTCCACGATCGTTGGCGGCCGCGTCTCGGCCGCGCTGATCATCCGCTACCTGCTCCTGCGCACGCCGCGCGCGATCGTCTGGTCGCTCCCGTTCGGCACGCTGCTCGGCGTCGCGATGTCCGTGACCACCCTTGCGCACTACGGCGAGATCACCGCGATGCGCGCGGGAGGGGTTGCCTTCACGCGCATCTGCGCGGCGCTGATCGTCGCCGGCGCCGTCGCGGCCGGCGGCGGGCTCGCGCTCAATCAGTACGTCGTCCCGAGCACCATGGAGGCGGCCCAGCAGGCGCTTGCGGACATGATGATGACGCAGGCGGTGGTGCGCGAGGCGCACAACCAGTTCTTCCGCGACGAGCAGGGGCGCTTCTTCTACGTGCGCGACATGCTGCCCGCGGAGAACCTGCTGCGCGACGTGACGATCTGGACGCGCGATGCGCAGGGGCGCGTTCGCGACATTACCGTCGCCGAGCGTGCCGATCTGCAGGGCACGGTCTGGACACTCTACGATGGCGCGAGCATCACGCTCGACGAGCGCGGCAGCCTGCAGGGCGCCGCCGATCGCTTCGAGAGCCGCCAGGTCTACCTTACGCGCGCGCTGCAGCAGTACTACTCCGAGCAGCGCTCCGCCGCGGAGATGGCGCCGTACGAGCTGAAGGAATTGATCGAGGTCCGGCAGGCGACGGGCGGCCAGACGCAGCAGCTCGAGGTCTACCTGCACTTCAAGTACTCGATTCCGGTCGCGTGCCTGGTCTTCGCGATCATCGCGGCGCCGCTCGGGCATCACTACTCGCGCCACGGGACGTACGTTGGCGTGGTGGTCGCGCTACTGGTGGTCTTCCTGTACAATGGCGTGCGCTCGTGGACGCTGGCGTTCGGGCTTGCGGGGGCGCTCGACCCGGTGGTCGCGGGATGGGCGCCGGACGCGATCTTCGGCGTACTGGGCGTGATCTTCCTCGCGCGCGAGGGGTAACGGCGGGGAAACGGCAGTGGCAAGTGGCAGGGCTCGCCGGTCGCGTGGCGAAACTGGTGGCCGGAGTAACGACGGCAAAGGCGCATGATCCGGGGGATGTGACGCGATGCGTGAGACCGTCCGCGCCGGTGACCTCACTGCGGTCATCGGCAACAATGAGGCACACGAGGGGCAGCGCGCCGGGTACAACGGCGTGCAGTCGCTCACCAGCGTGCACTGCCCCGACGAAAGCCTCTTCGTGCCGGGCATCGCGGGCATCAACCTCGAGCACCTGCTCGACGGCCGCGACATGCTCGACTCCGACGAGTACTTCGAGCCGCGGCGGGTGCAGATGGAGCTGGAGAAGCTCGACGCGCAGTCGGTGATGCTTCACCAGGACGCCACGCCGACGCTCGGCGTGCAGTCGATGGCGAGCTTCAGCCTGCGCGTGCCGCACTACATCGACATCGACCTGCGCCTCGTCCTGCGCCGCGACACGCTCGCACACGACTACCTGCTGGCCTTCTACGCGAGCTACATCAACGCGCCCGAGGAGCTCGGGATGCACTTCCTCGGCCGGGCGCATGATGAGCCGGTGGGGGAGGGGTGGCTCGAACTGGACACGAGCCGCCACTACGAGGCCAGCACCGTCTGCAGCATCGACATCGCGCCCGAGCTTGCGAATGAGATGTCCTCCGAGTCGCTCGCGTTCAGCTACTCGGAGCTGGCGCACACGCGGCCGCTCTTCTTCGGCCGCCGGGGAAGAATGGTCTTCGCGATGATGTTCGAGCCGGGGCATGACGTGCGCCTCACGCACTCACCAAGCGGCGGCGGGCAGGGCAATCCGGCGTGGGACTTCCAGTGGGTGCTGCACAAGCCGCGGCTGGACGAGGAGCATCACCTCCGCGCCCGCGCGCTCTACAAGCCGTGGGAGAACGAGCGCGACATCATGCGCGAGTTCGAGCACTGGGACCCGCTGCTGAGCTGACCGTCGTTCTTCGTTTTGTAGGACGGGCTTCCAGCCCGTCGTCGTCGCCGTAGCGAGGATTACGAACGGAGACGGGCTGGAAGCCCGTCCTACAAAACGACCACGACGAACGACAAACAACAGACGACAAACGCCGCCGCCGTTCGCGGGAGGAACCGTCATGGAAGGCCACTGGATGCGCCTGAACCGGTTGTTTTCGGACGGCAAGCGCGCGATCATCGTCGCCGCCGACCACGGCTTCTTCATCGGTCCGACGGCCGGTGCCATCGACCTGCCCAACGCCATCGAGGCGTGGCGTGAGGCCGACGGCATCCTGCTCTCGCCGGGGATGCTGCAGTCGTGCGGCCACGCCTTCAGCTACCGAGGCGCGCCCTGCGCCGTGGTCCGGCTCGACTGGAGCACGGTCTTCGGCGGCCGCTGGGGCTTCACCGGCGCGCATCCCGCGCACGTGCTTGAGCCCGCGAGGGCGCTGGCGATGGGCGCGGACCTCGGCATCGCGACCTGGAGCACTTCGCGGGGCTGGTGGAGGCCAAGCGCGCCTGCGGCCTGCCGCTGATCGGCGAGCTGTTCCCGATCGCGCCCAACGAGCTGACCGCCGAGGAGCTGTTCCGGCAGGTGCACACGGGCTGCCGGGTCCTCGCGGAGCTTGGCGCGGACGTCATCAAGACGTACTTCACGGGCGAGCGTTTCGCGGAGACGGTGGAGGCGACGCCGGCGCCGATCATGGTGCTGGGCGCGGAGAAGCTGCCGCATGCGATCGACGCGCTTGAGCTTGCGCAGCGGGCGATCAAGGCCGGCGCGCGCGGCTTGGTCTTCGGCCGCAACGTCATTCAGAGCGACGATCCTGCGGCGATGATCTCCGCGTTGCGCATGGTCGTCAAAGAGGATGCCGCCCCGAACGAGGCGGCGGGGGAAGTCGGGCTGATCTGACGGATCACTGATACGAGGTGGCGCAGTGACACGCAGCAGGGCCGGCAGCATCGTCGCAGCAATCGTCATCGCGGCGGTCGCGCATGCGAATCCGGGCATCGTCTCGCATATCGATGTGCGGCTGGGTTCGGATGCGCTCTCGCACCTCGACGCCCATCGGCCGGGCATGCCTCCCGAGGCGCTGCTCGTGCCGCTCGGCAACGGGCTCGACGGCGTCCTCAAGGGCCACACGCTTGCCGCTGAGGCGCGGCTGATCGACGCACTCGCCCGCCAGCGCCTCAACCAGGCCGTCCTGCGCGTCGCGTCCGCGAGCGTCGATGGCCGGCGCATGGGCCTCGTGAAGCTCCAGGCCGGCAGGCGCGATGGCGAGTTCGAGATCGCCGACCTGCGCTCCGACGCCGCCGAGTGCCTCGAAGCCGCCTTCGGCGACGGCCTCGCGCTCGATCACCTCGACCTGTGGTCGGTGGTCCCCGGCGCCGAGCTTGTTGGCGAGCTGCAGGAGCACCACCCGGTCTTCTCGCTCTCGGTGTCGCGCTCCGAGTACCTCAGCGCCGCGGCCGGCATGGGCACCGGGCCCGAGGTCCTCGACGCGCTGGAGGGAGTGCGCTACTCCCCGATCTTCTCGCGCTACGCCCTCGACCGCAACAGCATGGCCTCGCTGCCAGCGACCGCCCTCACCGACGCCGCGCTCGCCGAGAGCTGGCCCGCACTACTCGCGGAGGCGCGTGGCGATCGCGTGCTGTCGCTGATGGAGGGGCAGAGCACCGTCGAGGCGATCTTCAGCGGCCGGCGCGATCAGAACCTCGTGGCGCTCACGATCGACGACGGCCCGCACCCGCTCATCACGCCGATGATGCTGGAGATCCTCGCGCAGAAGGGCGTGCAGGCCACGTTCTTCGTGGTCGGGCAAAAGGTCGAGCAGTTCCCCGGACTCGCGCTGGCGACCGTGCGCGGCGGACATGAGCTGGCGAACCACGCGTATTCGAACCGCCGCATCAGCCGCCTCCCCGACGACGAGGCGTGGGCGGAGATCGCGTCCTGCGACCGCATCGTGCAGCGCGTGACCGGTGAGCGGATGCGCTGGTTCCGACCGCCGGGCGGGCGCTGCTCAGCCGGCGGGCTGCGCGCGATGGCATCGCTCGGCTACGGCGGGGCGTTTTGGTCACGCAACGCCGGCGACTGGACGAAGCCGGCGCCGGAGCAGATCGTGCGCAACGCCACCAAGGGACTCCAGGCGGGCGACATCATCCTGATGCACCAGGGCGAGATGTGCTCGGTGGAGGCGCTGCCGGCGATCATCGACCGCGTGCGCGCGATGGGCCTGGAGCCGACGACCCTCGCCGCGCTCGGACACAACGGCGGCACGATGCAGGACGATCCGGTCACGGTGAGCGAGCTGGTGAACGCACAGATCAGCGGGGAATGAACGGCAGTTGCCAGTTGCCAGTTGCCAGTTGCCAGTTGACGGTAGCGGCAGCCGCCGGCAGGTCAGGCGGGTCTCCGCGGGCAATACTGCGAGGTCAGATCGGCCCCGATCCTTCCGCTTCGAGGTGACAGAGATGATCCGGACCAACCGCGTCACACCTATCCTGCTGACACTCCTTACGGGGGCATGCATGATGCTCGCATCCGCCGACGAGCCGAAGCGCTACCCGATCCCCGCCACGTCCTTCCGCCCGGAGATCGGCTTCTCCTACACTGTCGGCATGGACTTCGGCGAGGACGGCGACAAGGGCACGGGCAATGCCTCGCAGCTCCTGATCTTCGAGGACGGTGAGCCGCTGGGGCCTGCGCACTCACTGCACGCGGACATCCGCGAGAAGGGCGCAGGGCGCTACTCACACTGGACTCGCGAGGGCCTGTACATGTCCGCCTCGGACAACACCGACCCGCGCACCAACGAGCGCACCTACGAGGTGGCCTCGACGAACCCGGACAGCATGATGGGCGGCATGGGCGAGCTGCCACAGACCGAGCACACCCACGTTGAGGAGATCGCGTCCTCCTCGGCCCGTTACGCCATCGAGATGGGCGGCACGCTGGACATGGAGAACACGCTCACCGTGGCCTCGGGGAACTACCAGATCGCCTTCCAGCCCAACATCCAGCTCACCATCGAGAATCCCGGCGACACTCCCGTGGTCAACCCGCGGCTGGTCATCAACGATCGTGGCAACTGGTACACCTTCGACGACCTGCTCGCCGAGTTCACCCGCGGGGCCGAGACCGATCAGGACCGTGTCTACCTCATCTGGCAGAACATGCGCCGCAACCTCTACCACGAGACCCCGGTCTTCGCCAACAACGAGCCGCACGACCCGGTGCGCCTCATGAACATCTTCGGCTTCAACCTCTGCGACGATGCGGGCAACTCGGGCTGCTCGCTCTACCACCACGGCGGCTTCCCCGGCTCGCAGAACCGCGCGCTCCACGGCCACGTGCAGTGTGAGGCGCTGGTCGACGGCGAGTTCCAGTTCATGGATGTGGACATGGACGCCTTCTACCTCGACCGCGAGAACGAGATACCGGTCTCGGGCGACGCCTGCGCGCGCGATCACGACCTGGCGCGGCGCGAACTCAACTACGGCCCCGTGGTCAGCGCATTCGTCCCCAGTGAGAGCCCGGCGGCGCTCTTCGGCGACGACGACAGCTCCGCAAACCCGACGCTGCGCGGCCACGAGATCGCCTACACGCTGCGCCCGGGGGAGCGGGTCGAGCTGCGCTGGGACAACACCGGCAAGTTCGCGGCGCAGAGCGCGGAGTGGGCGCACCTGCCCAAGTACTACGGTAACTCCAAGTTCGTCTTCGAGCCGCGCCTGACCGCCGAGCGCCTGGCCGCCGACGCCGAGAGCGCGGTGGCGGTCGCCGCCGCGGCGGACGCGGCGGGCGTCGCGGGGCAGTCACCGGAGGGCGCCGCAGTCTACCGCGTGAGCGTGCCCTACGCGATCTGTGGTGGCACCGTCCGAGCGCAGATGCAGGGCGCGGAAGCCGCCGACCGCTTCGCCGTCGCGATGTCGCTCGATGGCGAGAACTGGAAGGACCTCTGGTCTGCTGAGGGCGTCGGCGCGCATGAGGCCGAGGTCGCTCTGGACGAAGCCCTGGACGTGCAGAACGCGCCCGCCAAGTACACGTATCTGGTGCGCGTGTCGCTGGGCGCGGGGGCGGCGGGCAGTGCCGCGCTGCGTTCACTGGCCATCGAGACCGAGGTGATGGCGGCCCCGCAGGCGCTGCCCCGGCTGAGCCTGGGCGCCAACAGCGTCGTTTACACCGACGCCACCGAGGGCGCGCACCAGGTGCGCATCACCCATCAGTGGCGCGAGACCGACGCCATCACGCCGCCGGCCCCGCCCGCCCCGACGTACCCGGCGGCGGGCGCCGAGGTCGCCGAGTCGATCCTGACCTACGCGTGGGAGCCGGTCGAGGACGCCACGCGCTACTACCTGCAGGTCTCGCGCCGCCCGGACTTCGCCTGGCCCTACCGCACGAGCCTCGACGTGATCGTGCCGACGACCACCTACGTCGTGCCCTTCACCGGCATCTACAGCCCGGGCGTCACCTACTACTGGCGGGTGCGCAGCCAGGGCCGCTGGGGTACCTTCGGCCCGTGGAGCGACGTGCAGACCTTCACCTGGCAGGGCCCGCGCGTGCCGGTGAACGTGCGCCTGGAGATGGCGGGGCAGTCCGGCACGCTGCACTGGGAGCCCAACCCCCGCGAGGGCGCCGCGCCGGTGCGCTACGCGGTCTTCGGCTCCGATGAGAAGGGCTTCACCGCGAGCCGCGAGGAGTACACTCGCTACACCGTTGGCCGGGTGCCGGGCAACTTCATCGGCGAGACCGAGGGGACGTCGATGGTGGTCATCGCGCCGGACGCCACCTCGGACAACATGAACCGCGCGTTCTACCGCGTGGTGGCGATCGACGCGAACGGCGTGGAGAGCGCGAACTCCGACTACGCCGAGGCCGAGCATCCGCTGATCGTCAGCGCGCCGGTGACGCAAGCGCGCGTGGGCGAAGCATACGGTTACGAGCCGGTCAGCCTGCGCTCGCTCGGCGACGTACAGCATCACTACGAGAAGCCCGGCAACATGTTCTGGGACGAGGAGAAGAACACCTTCGCGCTGGTCGAGGGGCCGGCGTGGCTCGCGATCGATGCGGAGACGGGCGCGCTGTCCGGCACGCCGGCCGCCGCGGGCGCGTTCCCGGTGAAGATCGCGGTGACGAACCAGTTCGATGGCAGCGCCGAGCAGGCCTTTGAGCTGACGGTGCGGTAGCGGGCCGAGGAGGCGGGCTCGAATCATCGAGGGCGCGGCCAGCGATGGCCGCGCCCTCGTTCAGTTCAGCTTCGCGCCCGTCGGGCTTACAGCCCCACAGGCAGGATCTCCGCGATCTCTACCGGCGCGTTGCCGCGCTTGACCGACTCGTAGCCCGCGAGCGAGATCGCCAGCGACTTGACGCCCTCCTCGTAGGGGATCGTGGTCGTGCCGCCGCTTGCTACCGCGTCGGTGAACTCGACCAGGACCGCGTCATACCAGTCGCTCGGCGCCTCCTCGGTCACCTCGCCGTCCTCATTGGTCCAGTTCGCGTTCGCGCCATCGATCGTCACCAGTGCGCCCTCGGCCACGACCTTGAAGCCGTTGTCCCACTTGACCTGCGGGACCAGTGAGCACGAGAGCGTGCCCATCGCGCCCGACTCGTACTCGAGGATCAGCGCGGTGGTGTCCGGGATCTCGAAGCCCTCCTTGACCGAGACCAGCCCGCCTTCGGGCTCCTCGTAGCCCGCCGGGGGCACCCAGTCGTGTACCGTCGAGGTCTTGCCCATGACGCTCTTCACGTCGCCGGCGAGGAAGCGGCCCAGGTCGAGCATGTGCGTGGCCTGCTCGACGAGCTGACCGCCGCCCAGCTCCATCTTCGTCCACCAGCCCTTGTTCGGCAGGCCGGGCATGTAGTAGTGCGCCTGCACCATCGCGATGGCGCGCGTCGAGAGCATCTTCTGCGCCGCGATGATCGGCGCGGACTTGCGGAACATGTAGCCGACCTGCGTGATGACGCCCGAGTCGCGCACGGCCTTGAGCACGCGCCCGGCCAGCTCCATGCTGATCGCGACGGGCTTCTCCACGAAGAAGTGGATGTCGCGCTCGCAGGCGGCTTCCTCGATGTCCCCGTGCGCGAAGGGCGGGGTGCAGATCACCAGCGCGTCGAGTTCCTCGTTGTCCATCATCGCGACCGCGTCATCGTACGCCTTGCCGCCGTACTTGTTCGCGGCTTCCTGCGCGCGCTCCATGATGACGTCGCAGCTTGCCACGACCTCCATGTCATCGCGTTTCTGTGCGCAGCCAAGGTGGCGGTTGGCGATCCCGCCGGTCCCGACGAATCCGAGTCGAACGGCCATCTCGTCCATCTCCCTCTCCACGTTTGTCGCGTCAGATGATGCGTGATTCCGCGTGCGGCCCGGTGCGACCTTCTTGGGCGGGCAGGGAAGCCCGCCCCTCCTCGGCTACATCTGCTCGATCACGTACGTCCCGAGGTCCCCCGGGCCGAGCGTTACGGGCACGCCCGCGACGAGCTCCTGCGCGGTGAAGGTCCCATCGCCGAGCGCCTCGCCGGTGATCGGGTCGGCGATGCGGTAGTTGCCCGCCTCGATGCCCCGCAGCGCCCAGGTGAGCTTGAACTCGCGACTGAAGTCCAGCCCCGCGAGGATCAGCAGCATCCGCTCGCCATCCGCGAACAGCCACTGGCGCGCGACGTAGCGCACGTACTCCGCGGGCATGTTGCCGAACGGGTCGCTCAGCTCCGAGTGGCCCGCGACCGGCTCGTCGATGAAGCTCTCGAGCAGCGCCGCGCGGCGCACCGCCCGCGCCATCGCGGTGTAGAAATGCCCGTCCATCCCGCGCACGGTGTAGACGTAGATGCCCTCCGCGCCCTGGGCGAGCCCGCCAACCATCTCGATCTCCATCTGCTCGGGCGTGGTCGCCCAGCACAGCGTCGAGGCCGAGCCCTTCTGCACGCCCTCGATGCCGAGCCAGACCGGCTTCGCGGCCTCGCCCTCGGGCGGGTTCGCGCGTGCGAACTCCACCACCGCCTTCGTGCGGTCGAGGGTCGCCGAGTGCCGCCCGCGCCACTGCTCGGCCAGCACGTCGTAGTAGGCATACGTGAACGGCCCGTAGGCGTCGATGTAGTTGCGATAGTACCACGGGTGCTCGACATCGCCGCCGAGGATCAGCGTGTCGATGTCGCCCTGCGTCGGGTTCGGCGGGTCAAAGTGGTGCGGGCTCGTCCACGGATACCACATCAGCTCGCGGCCGGTCTCGGCCTCAAGCTCCCGCATCTTATCGAAGTAGGTCTTCGCGATGAGCCCCTCGGTCTCGGCTCGGAAGCGCGCCCACTGCAGCTTATACTCCTCGAGGATGCGCAAGGGTCCGAGTTGCTTGATCGTTGCCAGCGGGATGCCGGAGGACGCCGCGAAGGCCTCCAGGCAACGGTCATCCCAGCAGTAGTCCGCCAGCTTGAACGCGCCGGGCGGCTCCCAGTTGATCGCGAAGCCGTCCATCACGTCCGCGCGGATCCACTGCCCGACGATGTCGTCGAGGCAGGCCTGCTCGAAGTGCTCGCCGCGCTGCGCGATGTAGGTGGGGCACAGGCCGCCGAAATTCGGCTCGCCCTCGGCGTTGGTGGCAGCGATCTGCGGGTCGCGATTCCCGTAGGCGACGTTGTAGACCACGCCCTGACCGGGCATGAGGAAGTGACGCAGCACGCCGCGCTGCTTGAAGTAGCCGGCAAGCTCGGTCGGGTCGGGGTTGAGGCTCCACGTCGCGACGTTCATGCCGGTGTCGGCGTACATCTGCGCGAGGCCCCCCAGCGCCTCCCCGCCCGCGCGGTAGGCGTCGGTGAGCAGCGCGCCGACCTTGAAGCGCTGCAGCTCCGGCGCCTCGGGCAGCGGCTCCAGCACGCGAAGCGCGATCGGCTGCGGCTCCTCGGACTCCTGATCGCTGCTGAAGAACGAGTAGGCCTGGTAGTCGCCGGGCTCGACGGTCGCGCGCAGGCACACGAGCGAGCCGCGGTAGTAGTTGAGGGTGGTCTCCATCTCGCGCCCGCCCTCGACCGGTTGCAGCCAGCGCGTGTACTGCCTGCCCTCGACCTCGACCGTCTCGCCCGCCTCGGCGACGGGGACAGACCGGTCTCCGCCGACTATTTGAAAACCCTCGGGCAGCAGCAGGCCGATCGCGGGGTTGTCCACCTGCTTCTGCTGCGCGTTCTGCACGAGGAAGAGCAGCGGCTGCACCTCGCCCTGTATCAGGCCGATCGACTTGTCCTCCGGCAGCCACGTCTGCGGGAAGACGCGCGTCACGATCTGGTCGGTCTCGATGACGTCCGCGCGCGTCTCACCGGTGTTGGCGAAGTAGACGTCGTCGAGCCACAGCTCGCCCGGCGAGTCCGCGAGGCCCATGACGAGGTTCAGGTAGGCGGCGTCATGTGCGGCGGTTCCGGTGAACTCGATCTTCGTCCACTCGGTGGCGAACGGGTCGGCGCTGGTGCTGGGCCAGCCGCAGGAGGAGTTGTCCTCGCGGCGGAAGTTCATCGAGAATGTAAGCCCGCGGTTGCTCGGGAGCACGTCCTTCGTGCGGAACCAGCAGCGGAAGACGTACTTCTTACCGCCCTCGACGGGGATCTGCGGTGTGATCCAGTAGCCGCTCGGGTCGGGCGCCTTCGCGTTGATCCAGGCGCAGCGCTCGCCGGAGTGCGGGTCGTCGGTGACGACGCCGAACTCGACGGCGCCCTTACCGACGTGGGTGCTCCAGTCGGGCGTAGCCCCACCACCCGCCTCGGCCTCCATCGTCTCCTCGAAGCCGGCATTCGGCAAGAGGTTGACGTTGATCGCCTGCTGCGCGCAGGCGAGGGTAAGGCTCGCGAGTAGCGCGGCGATGATCGCGATCGGGCGGGTCATGATGGACCTCCATGTGCGTTCGCGTCTGAGAACGGCGGGCCGGCACAGCGGCTTCGTCGGTGCGAGCAAACGACGCTCGCACCTCCTCACCCTCGCTTCGCTCGGGCGGCCCCTCCACACGACCAACGGCGAACGGCACGCGACTGCCGTCTAAGCCTCAGCCACACGGCAATGGCAACCGGCCGTTGCCTACCCCTCGTCCGCGCTCCAATCCCTCGGCCCTTTCGCGTCCCGATACGCCTCCAGCACCGCCAGCGCGGCCGTCTTGTGCTCGCGCAGGCGTAGCTCCTGGCGGGAGGCTACGCCGCGAACCTGCTCGGCAAGTTCGTTGAGGCGCTCGGTATCCGCGGACGTGTCGGCATCGAGCAGCCGCTCGATCTCCGCGAGCCCGTCGTCGGACGGCGCGCGATCCACGATCGCCACGCCGTCCAGCTCAGCGAGGATCTCCCGCAGGCGGTCGGCGAACTGCGTGTACTCGCGCTGGCGGCGGTACATGCGCCCGATCATGTGCCGGATGTCCTCGAAGAGCCGGTCGATGTTCGCGCTTTCCTCGGCGAGCTTCTTCGGTCCGGCGGCCACGTGCTCCTTGAACTCATCGACCGATGAGCAGACGTCGGAGTACTTCGTGTTGCGGCGCTCCCCGGTCTCGTCGATGGCCGGATCGCCCGCCGACCACGGCCGGCCGGCGCCCGCCGAGCGCACCTGCGGCAATACCATCGATCCGCCGTCCTCGTAGAGGAGGATCGGCGGCGCGTCTTCGTTCGGCTGGATGATGCTTGCGCGGCCCTTTGCGACCTGGCCGAGCACCCACTGCCGATGCGGCTCCGGCGGCAGCCACTGCCCCCACTGTTCGATGATTTCCTGTCTGCGTTCCATGTTTGAGCCCTCCTATGACACGTTTAGCCTGAGCAACTCCGTCGCGTTGCGCCACTCAAGCTTGTCCAGCGCGTCAGTGGAGAGCTTGCGGTTTGCGCGCAGGTCGCCGATCAGATCTACGGTCATCCAGATGATGTGTACGTCACTCCGTTTGCAGGAGTCTGTGCCGAACATGAGCTTGTCCTGAAACTCGTCGAGGAACTCGACGCCGAAGTTCGGGTCGCGGGTGAGCGCGTTGTGGCCGCTGCCCGCGGAGATGTCCGCCTGAAGGTTCGGGTACTTGCGCATCAGCCTCGGCACTGCGCCACCGGGCGCGACCGGCCCCTCCGGGTAGCTGGAGCGGTTATCGCGCGGGACTTCGCCGGAGATCTCCGCCCAGAATGTCGGCCCGTGGCCGATGAAGACGGTCTCCGGGCAGAGGTTCAGCGCGCGTTCCATGCGCGGCAGCCCGAAGTGGTCGCGCAGCCCGTAGCCGGTCGCGCTGTCCTGCATGTCGAAGAGCACCGGGAGGCCGAACTTGCCCGCCTGCCGGTAGAGGTTCAGGCAGCGCGGATCGTCGAAGTCCATCTTCGGCAGCAGCTCGCCGAGGCCCTTGCAGCCGCGCGCGGTGTACTCCTCCAGCAGGTGGCTGAAGTCCATGTCGGCGCGGTTGCCGTAGCGCGGGTCGATCAGGCAGAAGGGGATCAGCCGGTCGGCGTAGCGCGCGCAGGCGGCGATCACGTCCTCGGTGTTGCACTCGAGGTACGCCCCCTCCGGGTGCTCGCTCAGTGGCAGGATGCAGGTCACGTCGATATCCCACGCGTCCATCTTCGCGATCAGGTTGGTGACATCGACGAACTCGCGCCGGTCGGGCAGCACGCGGCCGATGTGGCCATGGACATCGATCAGCATGAGTGCTTCCTCCTCCGTCAGTGCGCGGGTCCGGCGGCAGCCACTGCGCCCAGCGTTCGACGATCTCCTGCTTGCGTTCCATGAATGAGGCCTCCCTGGACTGTCGCGCGTCATTTCCCGCATGCAGGAGGGGGGACCTGCCCGTTCGTTGGCGTGGGCATCCTCCGTGTGGCGTACATGGACGCGCCCGCCGGGTTGCGGGCGGGCGCAGATCCGTGGCCGGGCGCGTCGATCCGGTTAGCCACTCCACATGTTGCCGGCGTTGATCTGGTCGAGGGTGGTGACCTTCGCATGACCATCGATGAAGGCGGCATTTGCCATGTCGTTGTGGCGGTGGTCGATGCGCTCCGGGTTGGTTATGCGCACGTGGAAGTTCGAGGCGTCAATGAAGAAGAAGACTTCGGAGGGCCGCTGCACCTGCGCGAGACAGAGCCCGTCGGTCTGCTGGTTGATGCCATAGCCGCTCGGAACGGTCATGTAGTTCGAGTGAGTGTTCAGGTTCGTCTCACTCGGGCAGACGTAGACCTGTTCGTTCTTGATGTAGGGTAGCAGCATGCGCGACCAGCTCAGATAGCGGGGCGTCGCGCTGGGATAGACATCGGTTATGTCCCGCACCAGCATCTCGTCGTAGTCCTGAGCATACATCTGCGATGCCAGTCCAAGTTGCTTCAGGTTCGAGAGACAGGACGTCTGCCGGGCCTTCTCTCGGGCTCGGGCGAAGACCGGGAATAGGATCGCCGCGAGAATCGCGATGATGGCGATCACAACGAGCAGCTCGATGAGCGTGAAGCCTGTGCGCCGCATGGAGCACCTCCGAGTCAAGATTTACGCCACGAATATTCTACAGTGGTGTGTTCGCCGGCGGTGCGGCAATCACCTCCGCATCCGAAAACAATCGCCACGCCCGCGGATCTCCGTCGCAATGACGCCGCTCGTGTGATGAAGGGCATCCGTGCCGGGGTGGGGAATGGGATACTCGGGTTCGGCAACCGCCTGCCCGTTCTCCGTGAGTAGCCTCGATGATCGTCGGCTGCCTGGAGTGGGTTTCGCATCCCGCAAGGTCTCAGAAAGTCCGCACTGCTGAATCGGAGGAAGCACACATGCGAATCGCTCGATCAACTGTACTGGTCTCAATTCTGTTGAGCACCATCGTCGCATCCGTTGCGTTCGCGCAGGACGTGATCATCGAGGAGCTACGCGCGAAGTACCCGCCGAACGTCGAGGCGCTCGACCCTGGCTTCCACTGGGCACCGGAGTTCTCGCGCGACGTCGTCACTCCCGAGCGCGCCCGCGTGCCCATCCGCACCGATTGGCCGGACGATCCCGGCCTCTCGGCAAGCGCGGTCACCTTCGGCGTGCCCTTCGCCGATGGCGCGCTGGCGTCCGCGGAGAATGCGCGGCTCGTCACCGCCGATGGCACGCCCGTGCCCGCCGACCTGCGCACCACAGCCACGTGGTGGCGCGAGGACGGGCCGGTGCGCTGGATGCTCGTCAGCGCCACGCTCGAGCGCGACCAGGAGTACGCGATCGAGTACGGGACGGCGGTCGAGGCCTTCGAGGCGGACGGTATCGTCATCGCTGAGTCCGATGAAGCTATCACTATCGGTACCGGGCCGCTGACGGCCACCATCAGCAAGACGCGCCCGACGATCCTCGACTCGGCGACCGTCGATGGCGAGGCAATCGTGACGCCCGAAGCGGCCGCCGCGAACCTGCCGACCGTCGTGGCTGGCGATGGCACACAGTATCTGGCCTCCCCGGACGGGCTGAAGGTCAGCTTCATCCGCAATGGCCCGAACGAGACGGTCATCCGGCGCGAGGGCTGGTACGCCTCCGCCGCGGGTGAGCGCTTCTGCCAGTTCATCACCTACACGTGGTTCGCCGCCGGCAGCGCCTCCGTCCGGCACGATCACACGCTGGTGGTCGGCTTCGACACCACGCAGCACACTATCCGCGACATCCGGCTGGCCCTGCCGGTCAGCGGCGGCGTGGCGAACACCGATATGGCGCTCGACGATCCCGCGCAGCCGGTGACCTTCACTGCCGACGCGCTGCCCGTGCGCGTGGTGCAGACCGCGCTTGACGCCTGCACCGTCACCGGTGCTACGGGCGCTCCCGCTGAATTCACGCGTTCGGCTGGATGGGTAGGCGCGCGCGGCACGAGCGGCGCGGGCGCGTTCATCGCCATCCGCGACTTCCACGAGCAGTTCCCGATGGAGCTTGAGGTCACGCCGGGCGCGGTCGTCGCGCACCTGTGGCCCGCGCACGACGCGCCCGAGCTCGACTTCGCGCCCTCGGCGGTCATAGGCGCTGAGTACTCGGGCGATCGGGTCTTCTGGCGCGACTTCTACCGCGGCGGCCTTGACGCCTGGACGCAGGGCTTCGGCATCGGCAAGACGCACAACCTCCAACTCGACTTCTTCGGCGCCGCCCCGGCGCGATCCGCCGCACAGGCGTCCGCGAGGGCCTTCGACGCGCCCGTGCTGGCCTTCGCCGATCCGGCGTATGCCTGCGACACGTGGGTGTTCGGGCGCGTGGAGCCGCGCGATCCCGAGCGCTTCCCGGAGATCGAGGGCGTGATGGACGCGATCCTGTACCGGAAGCACTACCTGCGCGACCGCCTCGGCAACTACGGCTGGGTGAACTTCGGCGATGTGAACTACAACCTGTCGAACGCCACTGACCCCGAAACGATCACTTACGGCGACTGGCGGCACTGGGCGCAGATGTTCTACGGCAGCCCGAACAACTACCCGCTGATGTTCATGCGCTCGGGCGACCGCGACGCGTGGGACTTCCACCGCGTCAACGCCCGGCACATCCTCGACTTCGACATCTGCCACCTCGACAGCAGCGAGGACCAGGGCTTCCGCTTCGAGAAGCGCAAGGGCGGGCGCTACGGTGGCAACGGTGGCATCTGCCACTACGGCGCGAACATGTACACCATCGGCTGCGACTGCCACACGCGCTTCATGCTGTGGGACTACTACCTCAACGGCAACCCGCGCGCGTGGGAGGTTTTCGAGGAGTTCGCCGCCCAGTACGCCCTGCGCCGCAACCTCGGGCATAATCTGGTCTACCGCCACCGCATGACCGGTGGCAGCGTGCGCTTCTTCTCGGAGGCCTACGAGGCCACGTGGAACCCGGAGTTCCTCTCCTGCGCCCATCAGTTCGCCGACGTCCTCTACGACGCGATGGCGGAGCTGGGGCAGACCCGCTATGACGATGTCTACATGAACGAGGGCAAGGTCAAATACTACCAGATGACCGGCGACGAGCGCATGCGCGACTTGTTCGTCAACGACATGCGCATCCTCTCGGAGGCCCGCGACGCGGACGTCTTCGCCGACACGCGCTCGACCACGCTCTGGGGTCTCGCGCACGCCTACTGGTTCACCGGCGACCGCAGCCTCTTGCCCTACGCGATGTGGCAGCTCGACGTCGCCACCTCGCGCGTTCCCGCCGAGGGCGAGCCGCATGAGATCGGCGCGGTCGGCTGGACCTTCGAGCACGCCTACGAGGCTACGCTGGGCAACCAGCTCCCGACCTTCGCCGCGCTGCTGACCGACGTGCCGAATCCCCCGCTCGCCTCCGGCCCCACCGGCTCGGGCAACGGGCCGATCTACCTGCGTGAGACTACCGACGGGGAGTTCACGGTGAAGTTGGATGTTGATCTCTACCGCGCGATGCCCGGCCTCGGCGCAGCGCCGTTCAGCAACTGGGAGGCGTGGGTGCAGCGACTGCCGGAGGAGACCCGCCCCGCACTGGTACTGACCGCGCCCGACGGCTCGGTCGCCGCGCGCTTCGACCTGCTTGGCGAGACTGTGCAGGAGGCGGCGATGTACTCCGGGCCGGTCGGCACTCGCGACGTGGTGCAGTTCACGATCCCCGCCGACGGGCAGACCGGGACGTACGTGCTGGCCCCGGAGAGCGCCATCGCGCCGCTGAGCATGAAGATCGCGAGCTGCTCGCTTCCGCAGTACGCCCTCAGCACCGGCGACTCGTGGGTCTACGGCACCACGCAGTACTTCCGCGTGCCTGCGGGCACAAGCCAGTTCGCGGTGGACGTGAAGGCGGTCATGCTGCGGCGCGAGATCGAGGTCGTCGTGCGCAACGCGCAGGGCGAGGATGTCGCGCAGGCCATGTGGGCGGTCGGTTCCGAGTGTCGCCACAATCCGGAGCGCTTCGAGTTGGACGCGGGTGCGCCCGCGCAGGATGAGGCGTGGTCGATCAGCTTCCTCGCGCCGATGGCGACCTTCCTGAGCTTCGAGGGCGTGCCGCCCTTCGTGTCCGCGACGCCCGAGACGCTGTTCGTGCCCGAGCGCGCGGTCGAGCTTGCGGCGGTCCCCGAACCCGAGGGCGACGCGCCCTCGCGCGTGGAATCGCCCCTGGAGGGCGGGGGAGAGGCGCTCGCGCTGCCGACGAACGTGGGCCTCGCGCTCACCTCGCCGGACGACACGCCGCTGCTGAATGAGGCCGAGGGCACCGTGGAGTTGTGGCTGCGCGACACCCGCCAGCCGACCGACCTGCGCAACCGCACGATCCTGCGCGTAGGCGACCTGCACCTCTACCGGCGCATCAACCTCGGCACCTACCTCTACATGGGCCCGGGCCATCAGACCGGCCTCGTGCTGCCGCCCGGACGCTGGGTGCACCTCGCGGCGACGTGGCGGCCATCTACGAAGCAACCGGACCAGATCGAGGTCGCGTTGTACATCGACGGCGTGCGCGTCGAAACGAGCTTCAACCGGCACCTCGTGCCTGAGGCCGGCTGGGCGGGGGCGGAACTGCAGATCCCGGCGCAGACCGCGGGCCTCTACGTGGACGAGCTGCGCGTCTCGGACGTCGCGCGCTATGACGCAACCTTCGACCGCCCCGAGGCGCCCTTCGAGGCGGACGCGAACACGCTGATTCTGTCGCACTTCGACGACGACTCCGCGCTCGTGAAGGGCACGGAGGCGATCTGGGAGACGCGGTAGCATCGCACACACCGTGGTGCGCACGCCCGCAGACGCGCAGCGTCTGAGTGCGCACATCTGCCGACGTGCGGGCGGGGGCGCCCGCACCACGGAACAGCGAACGACGCACGGGCGGGACGCCCGTGCCACGGGATGAGCACTCGACTCTGCAGGCCCCAGGACCTGCCGTCGAATCACGCCAATGAACGTCGCACCCGATCATGGAGGGCCACACCATGCCCACAGCCAGTCACAACGCCCGCCCGAACGTCGTCAAAGTCATCTGCCACGACCTCGGCCAGCACATCGGCTGCCTGGGCGCGCCCATCGAGACGCCGAACATCGACGGACTTGCCGCCGAGGGCGTGCTGTTTGACAACTACTGCTGCACCGCGGCGCAGTGCTCGCCCTCGCGCGGCTCGATCATGACCGGCCGCTACCCGCACAACAACGGGCTCGTCGGCCTCGCACACCTCGGCTGGCGCATCGGCGCAAACGAAGTCACGCTGCCGATGTATCTCAACCGCGCGGGCTACCACACCCGCCTGATCGGCCACCAGCACGAGAACTCCGAGCCTGCGATGCTCGGCTACCAGGTGTACGAGACCCCGAAGATTGACGCGCTGAGCATCGCCGACGCCCTCGATGGCTTCCTGCAGGGCGATGCGCAGGACGGGCAGCCCTTCTTCGTCTCGTGCGGCATCACCGAGCCGCATCGCCCCTACGAGCGCGAGGACTACGATCGCGATGACGCCGAAACGCTGCAGCTCGCGCCGTGGATGCTCGACCGCCCGGGGATCCGCGAGGACGTTGCGGGCCTGCACGGGCTGATCTGGCGCCTCGACGAGGCCGTCGGCCGGATGCGCGAGTCGCTGGAGGCGAGCGGGCTGGCCGATGACACCGTGTTCATCTTCACCACCGACCACGGTACCGCGATGCCGCGCGCGAAGGGCACCTGCTACGATCCGGGCATCAAGACCACGCTGATCGTGCGCTGGCCGGAGCAGTTCAGCGGCGGGCGGGTGCAGAGCGAGCTGCTGACCAACTGCGACCTGCTGCCGACGATCCTCGACCTCGCGGGCGCGGACGCGCCGCCGCAGGTGGATGGGCGCAGCTTCCTTGAGGTCCTCGACGAGGACGACCGCTACGAGCCGCGTGATGACATCTTCGCCGAGATGACCTGGCACGATCAGTACAACCCGATGCGCGCGGTGCGCACGGACCGCTACAAGTACATCCGCAACTTCGGGCGCCGGCCGCTGGTGTACATGCCCGCGGACATCTACGTCGCCCCGGCGGGCGAGGAGATGAAGGAGGACTTCTACAGCTCCGTCCGGCCGAAGGAGGAGCTGTACGACCTCGACGCCGATCCGCTTGAGATGAACAACGTGATCGACGATGCGGCGCATGACGACGTCGCCTGGACGCTGCGCACGCGCGTGCAGAGCTGGATGGTGGAGACGAACGATCCGCTGCTGTATGGCGACTACGCGCCGGTGACTGCGCAGCGCGAGCGCAACGAGGAGAACCCGATGGACAACGGCGTCCCGCACTGCTGAGGGCGAGTGAACATGCATCTGTGCCTGGGAATGAGGCCGAGCGCCTCCCCGGCTGAGTTCGATCCTGACGACCTGGCGTTCGCCGCGCAACTGGGCGTCGAGCACGCCCAGATCCGGACCGAGGGGCTCATCACGCGCGAACGCGGCAACGTGCTCCACGCCGACGACCTCGAACGCATCGCCGAGCAGTTCGATGCCGCCGGGATCGCGCTCGCGGTGGCGCTGCTGCCGCAGGGGCGCGGCTCGCAGTACTGGCACGCCCGGCTCGGGCGTCCGGAGCGCGAGCAGGAGGCCGAGGACGTCTGCGAGACGTTGCGCGTCATCGGGAGCTTCGGCGTCCCCGTGGTCGAGTGGACGTGGAGCGTGCCGGATGTCTTTGGCGGCACTCGGGCACAGGGGCGCGCAGGTGCGGGCGTGCGACGCTTCGACTACGACGCGGTCAAGGACCCCGGCCCCGTCGAGCCGGACGAGGCGATGGATGCCGACACGATGTGGGAGCACCTCCTGTGGTTCCTGCGCAGGATCGTCCCCGCGGCCGAGGAGGCCGGCGTGCGGCTGGCGCTTCATCCGCACGACCCGCCGACGCCATGGCTGCGCGGAGAAGCGCGGATTATCGGCAGCATCGAGGGCCTGCAGCGCCTCTTCGAGGAAGTGCCATCGCCGGTCAACGGCCTGAACTTCTGCCAGGGCACCATCGCGGAGATGGGCGCGGACGTGGTCGCGGCGATCCGCTGGTTCGGCGAGCGCGATCGCATCAATCACGTGCACTTCCGCAACGTGAAAGGCGCGGTGCCGCGCTTCGATGAGTGCTTCATCGACGATGGCGACACCGACATGCTCGCAGCCATGCGCGCCTACCACGAGGTCGGCTACCGCTACGCGATGATGCCCGATCACACGCCCGCGCTCGCCGGAGACACGCCCTACGGCCATCGCGGGCGCGCATTTGCACTCGGGTACATGCGCGCGCTGATGGACGCCGTGGGCTGACACTGAGCGCGGAACCAGGGGTTGGAGGAGAGGCGCGATGATCCTGCGAAAGCTCAAGTCGGAGGGCCTTGCGCATCTCTCATACCTGATCGGCGGCGGCAGTGGGGCCGCCGTGATCTACCCGCGGCGTGACGTGGCCTAGTACATTGACCTCCCGGGCGCAGTTCGAAGAGGCGTGGACGCAGCTCCAGCGCATCGACTACGTGAACGTGGTCGGTTGGCTGGAGGGCGAGATAGAGGTCTGGGCGACGAACGTGCTGCCCTTCGACACCGTCCCGCAGATCTTCGTGGGTGAACTGCAGGATCGGCTCGATGAGGTCGGCGACACGCGGCCGATCGTCACCTTTTGTGGCGCCGGCTACCGCGCGTCCAACGCGGCATCGATCCTCAAGCGCAACGGCTTCACACGGGTCGAGAGCTTCCCGGGCTCAATGAAGGCATGCACGAAGACGGAGTGTCCGATCGAGTAGTAGCACGCGGCAACGAGGAGGAGACGGGGATGGGGACGAATGTAATGCGCGCGATGGTCGCGGTCGCAGTCCTCGGGTTGGTGCTGATGGTGGGCTGCAATCCACTGCCGGAGGGTGAGCAGATCATTGGCGAGCCCTCGGAGCCGGCGCCTCAGCCGGAGGAGAACCAGACGGAGAATGGCGCAGTGGCCGAGGAGGGGGCGGAGATGAGCTGGTCAATCACGTCGAGCGCGTTCAACGAGGGGGAGATGATCCCCGCGAAGTACACTGCGGATGGCGAGGACATCTCGCCGCCGCTGAGCTTCGAGGGCGTACCGGAGGGCACGGTGCAGCTTGCGCTGATCTGCCACGACCCCGACGCGCCGCGTGCGGGCGGCTGGACGCACTGGGTCGTCTACGGGATGGCGCCGGAGATCGGCGGCCTGCCCGAGGGCGTGCCGACCGACCCGACGGTCGAGGTCCCCGGTCTCGTGCAGGGCGAGAATTCGTCGGGCGGCACGGGCTACCACGGCCCCGCTCCTCCGCCCGGTGAGCCGCATCGCTACCAGTTCAAGGCCTACGCGCTGTCCGAGCCGCTGGACCTCGAGCCCGGAGCCACGCAGGACGAGCTTGAGGCCGCGATGGACGGCAAGGTCATCGGCGAGACGGTGCTTGAGGGCCTCTACGGGCGCGGCTGAAGCCCGCGAGCGGTCTCAGACGTGTATACAGGCGGGCGCCCCCGCGCCGGGCCGCCCCGTCTGCTCGGAGGTGCGTGTGATGCGAACGTCACGCTGGATGGTTCCGCTGCTCGTGGCACTCACCGCCTGCGCAGCCCATGCGCAGCAGCGGCTCGTCTTCGAGGACTTCGACTCCGTCGATGCCTGGCAGGGCCTCGAGCTGAGCGAGGACCTCGCGCATTCCGGCAACACCTCCGCGCTCTGGCGCGACCACCCGAACAACTCCAACGCGTCGAGCGCCGAGATCCCGCACGACTGGTCCGCGTGGAACGCCTTCACGTTCTGGGTGCACAACGAGCGCGAGGTCGACACCGCCTTCATGTGCATCATCAGCTCCGAGAACCCCGAGAGCGAGGGCGCGGACTACTGGTCGGTGAAAGTGCGGCTCAGCTTCACCGGCTGGAAGCAGTTCGGCCTGATGCTCACTCCCGGCGGGGGCGCGCGCTCGCCCCGCGGGCTGGATCAGATCGACAGCATACGCTTCACGGCAGGCGGTTGGGATAACACACCCAACCCCGAGGCGGTGGTCCACATCGACCAGCTTGAGCTGCGCAATGATATCGGTGGCGAAGGCCCGCTGCTGTCCGACGAGGAGTTCTTCTCCCTGCTACGCGAGGACATTGAGGGCCTCGCGCCGACTCGTGAAGCAGCCGCCGCGGGCGACTACGCCCTGGCGAAGCAGCACCTGCTGGAGTTCTACCGCGGACGCGACTGGCCCACGTGGACCATGGACGCCTCCGAGTTCGACCAGCACCGCCAGGAGGGCTACAACACCGCGCGGGCCGACTACGTCCTCACGCACATGTTCAATCGCTTCGGCCGGGAGGCTCACGTCGGCGATGACATCGACTGGCGCTTCAACGGCTTCGATACCGATGAGCCCGCCTACACGCGCGAATGGACCTATCAGCTCAACCGCTTCGAGAACTGGCGCATCCTCGGCCGCGCCTGGTGGGCGACCGGTGATCCGAAGTACGCCGAGGAGTTCGTGGCGCAGATGCTCGACTGGGTGCGTGACAACCCCGCGCCGGTCCTCGGCAGCCCCAACCAGGCGCCGACCTGGCGCACCATCGAGCAGGGCATCCGCGCCGCCGGCTCGTGGATGGACGCCTACTACTACTTCCTGTTCGCGCCGCAGATGACGCCGGAGGCACACTGCACGTTCCTCAAGTCATGGGTCGAGCACGCCCGCACGCTCACCCGCATGACCGTCGAGCACCCCGAGCACAAGGGCAACTGGGTCACGATGGAGTGCAACGGCCTCGCGCACATCGGCTGCTTGTTCCCCGAGTTCAGCGAGGCCGAGTACTGGCGCGAGGTCGCCTACGCGCGAATGCTCGAGGAGCTCGACCGCCAGGTCTATCCCGATGGCGCGCAGATGGAACTCGCGTCGGGCTACCACCAGGTGTCGCTGGGCAACTTCATGCGCGCGACGCAGCCGGCGGTGCGCAATGGCTTCGAGGTGCCGGGCGAGTATCTCGACCGCCTCAAGCGCATGTATGAGTACGATCTGAACGCGATGATCCCCGGTGGGTATCTCCCGCCGCTCAACGACTCGGGGCTCACGAACGTGAAGCGCCACCTTGAGCAGGCATACGAGACCTGGAACGATCCGCGCTTCCTGTGGGCCACCACCGGCGGAGCGGAGGGCCAGGCGCCGGACTTCACCTCCAGCTTCTTCCCGTGGGCGGGCCAGGCCGTCATGCGCTCGGGCTGGGAGCTGGACGCGCGCTACCTGATGTTCGAGGTCGGCCCCTTCGGCCTCGGCCACCAGCACGAGGACAAGCTCGGCCTGTGGCTCTGGGGCTGGGGCAAGCCGCTGCTCACCGAGGCGGGCACGTACTCCTACGACCGTTCGAAGTGGCGGCGCTTCGCCCTCGACACCCCCTCGCACAACACCGTGTTGGTCGATGGCCTCAGCCAGCGCCGCCGCGGCCTGCGCGAGACCTACCTCGCCGAAGAAGCGCAGGAGGGCGTCTGGGCCACCGGCGAGCTCTTCGACTGGTGCACCGGCCGCTACGAGACCGGCTACGGTGACGACCGCATGGCCTGCACCCACGAGCGCACCGTCATCTACCTGCGACCCGACGCCTACGTGGTCATCGACCGGCTGCTCGGCGCGGAGGGCGATCACCTCTACGAGGCGCTCTTCAACCTCGACGCGGCCGACGCGACGGTGGCCGCGGACGGGCTCACGGTCTCCAGCACGGACGCGGGCGAGCCGAACCTGACGCTGATGCCGCTGGCGACCGAGGGCCTGTCGCTGCGCATCGCGAAGGGCCAGGAGGAGCCGCTGCTGGGCTGGATACCGCGCGAGAAGCATCGCCCCATCCCCTGCGCGGTGTACTCGAAGACCGGTCCGACGCCGCAGGCGCTGGTTACGCTGATGCTCCCGCACCCGACCGAGGAGGTGCCGGCGGTCGAGGCCGAGCTGCTCGAGCAGACCGACGAGATGTTGGCGATCCGCATCACGCGCGAGGTGGGGGAGGAGACGGTGCTCTACGCCTTCGACGCCCCGATGGCGATGGAGGCGGGCGGTGTCGCGACAAACGCGCGCCTCGCGGTCGTCCGCCGCGGCCCCGACGGCGCCCTCTCCGGCGGTGTGGTGGCCGGGACGGAGCTGACCGTGGACGGCGAGCCGGTGGCGATGCCGTGAAGCGTCTGGGAGGCGTGTAGATGACCGAACGGGAACGCTTCCGCCGCATCGTCGCCCACCAGGAGCCAGATCGGCTGCCGTACTGGTTCCAGGGGCCGCGCGCTTCGACCATAGCCGCGTGGCGCAAGCAGGGCCTGCGACAGGAGCAGGCGGCGGCGTGGGCGGACTTCGTTGGCGAAGAGCATCGCTTCGAGTCGATCGGGAAGCACTATCAGGGGCCGCTGCCACCCTTCGAGGAGCGCGTGATCTCCGAGAGTGGCAATCTCCGGACCTGGCAGGATGCGTGGGGCATCACTCGCGTGGACGCCATCGACCAGCCCACCAGCGGCTTCGCCACGCGACGATACCTCGCATACCCGGTGAAGAGCCTCACCGACTTCGAGGCCGTCAAGGAACGCTTCGACCCGCACGCTCCCGAGCGCACGCTGCCGCGCGACCTCGGGCAGATCGAGACGCTCGATCCCGATGGCCGCATCGAGAGGCAGGACAGCCACTGGCGCGACCGCGTGGATGCGCTCAACTCCTCCGATCAGATCGTTCGCGCGCGCAGCTACGGGCCCTACTACATGGCCCGCCAGTGGGTCGGCTTCGAGAACCTGTGCGTCATGCTCCACGACCAGCCCGGGCTTGTACACGAGATGATGCGCTACTGGACGTGGTTCGTCATGGAGCTGCTCGACGAGCCACTCCGTCACATTCACGTGGACTACATGCACTTCGGGGAGGACATGGCGTTCAAGGGCCAGGCGATGCTCTCACCTGCGCACATGCGCGAGTTCATGGTCCCCTGCTACCGGCGCCTCCACGAGTTCTGCAAGGAGCGCCGCGTAACCGCGGTCATCATGGAGAGCGATGGCTACTGCGGGCAGATCGCCGAGGTGATGTACCCCGACTGCCTCGATGGCTTCAGCCCGATGGAGATCGCCGCGGGCAATGATCCGGAGCAGTTCCTGAGGCGATGGCCGGGCATCTTCCTGACCGGCGGCATTGACAAGCGCGAGCTCGCCCGCGACCGCGCGCGCCTTCGCGCCGAGGTCGTCCGCCGCTACCGCGTGGCTTTCGAGTGCGGCGGATATGTCCCGAGCGTGGACCATGCCATCCCGCCGGATATTCCTCTGCGCAACTTCCTCTACTACACGGAGCTGGCGAAGGGCCTGTGCCGCGGGGAGGACATCGAGCGCTACGAGCCTCCCTGTGAGCTTGAGCGCGAGCTTGGCCCGATAGAGGAGATGTTCGACCACCACTCGGCCATCGCTGCCGCATACGGCGCACACGACAGGAAATGCGAACCATGATCCGGACCAGAGGAGCTTCGATCGTCATCATGCTGCTGACTGTCCTCGCCGCCGCGCAGGCCGTCTGGGCCGATGGCGGGATTCCGAGCAATGTCGAGCCCCCCGTGCTCTGGGACGAGCTTGACTGGAGCGTCGAGGGCCTCGCGCCCGTGAAGGCCGCGCTGGACGCCGGCGATGAGGTCGCCGCGAAAATCGCGCTGCTGGAGTACTATCGCTCGCGCGAAGATGTCGTCCCGGCCGCTCCGCGGGAGGGCTACGACACCTCGCGCGCGGACGGGATCATGGCCGGTCGCCACCTCTGGGGCGGGCAGGAGGTCACGCTGCCCGCCGACCCGGCCGACATCCGGTGGTACGTCGTCCCGAAGGGCGTCCCGTGGCCGATCTTCGACCACGAGCTCGGTCGCCACACCTTCATCATCTGGCTGACGCGCGCGTACCATAACACCGGCGACGAACGCTACGCCGACTACCTCGTGCGCATGCTCGACAGCTACATCGCCGCCTGCCCGGTCGAGGACGGGCGCGTGCTGGAGCGCATCAACAACATGGACGGCCTCGCCGCCCGTCAGATCGGCGGACAGGAGGCGCTGGAGCAGCAGGGCCATCCGGCGATGCAGTGGACGCTGATGTCCGAGATGCGCAAGACCCAGCTCTGGCCGAGCGTCGTGCAGACGTGCACGCACTCTCAGGCCTGCACACCCGACTTCCTGCACCGCTTCCTGACCTCGCTGATCGAGCACCAGCGCTACCTCGTGGATGCGATGGAGACCGTCACGCGCGGGAACCACGGGACGCGCAGCGCGGCGACCGCGCTTGAGGTCACCGCGAAGATGCCCGAGTTCCGCCAGCGCGACGAGTGGACCGAGCGCGCGCTGGCCGATCTGATGGCGCGCTACAACTTCAAGGGCACCGGCGAGCGCGCCTTCGTCTACGCCGATGGCGCGAGCGAGGAGATCTCGCCCGAGGTCGGGCGCGGCGACTACGGCACGCTGCTGCAGGCGATGAGCTGGATCGAGATGCTCGGCCGCCCGATCCCCGAGCAGCTCCTCGACGTGCAGGAGCGCATGATTCAGTACTTCGCGTGGATCTCGTGGCCGAGCGAGCTTCCCGCGCGTGCGGCGAGGCATCGGCAGGGCCCGCACCTGCAGGGCCGCGAGGACATCGACTGGATCGAGTCCGGTGGCGCGGAGGGCACCGCGCCCGAGCTGACCTCCTGGCCGCTGCACACCGGCGATGGCAGCTACGCGGGCACGTACTTCATGCGTTCGGACTGGACGCCCGAGGCAGTCGCGCTGCGCGTGCGCTTCGGCCCGCGGCAGTACAAGTACTCCATGCGCGGCCTCGGAGACGTGGGCGACGTGGGCGTCTGGGGCTACGGGATGCACCTGATCCCGCAGCTCGCCTTCCACCCGGCGTTGGGCGACTTCGCTGCCTACGGTGACCGCAGCCACCGTGGCGACGGGATGAGTGAAAACACGCTCGCGGTCGATGGCGTGGGGCAGAGCGCCTACGGGCGCGACGTCTACCGCGACGAGCCGCTGGACAACCCGTGGGTCACGTCCGCCGAGTACGACTACGTGCGCGGGAGCTACAGCTTCGACCCGGAGAAGGTCGAGGCCACGCACACCCGCCGGGTGCTCTTCGTGCGGCCCGACTACTTCGTGGTGATCGACCGCATCGACGCTGAGGGCGAGCACGAGTTCCGCGTGAAGTACCAGCTCAATCATGCCCTCGAGGCGGCTGCGGCTGGCGCGCGCGTGGTGGGCTCTGCAGACGGAGCGCCGCGCATCGTGGTCGCACCGTCGCGGGAGGACCTCGACCTGTCGATCGTGAAGGGACAGACGCAGCCGCGCTACGAGGGCTGGCAGCTCCTGAGCGAGAAGGATGCGCGCGAGGCCCCGGCGCTCGTGTACACGTGGCGCGAGGCGGCGCCGTCGCGCGTTGAAACGGTGCTCTTCCCGGTCCCGCCGGGCGAGGCCGCCGACCTCGCAGTCACGCGCGAGGTCGATGGCGACACGGTGACGCTGACGGTGACGCGCGGCGACCTGCGCGACGTGATCGCTATCGGCGATGGGGACGCGGTCCGCATCCAGCGCTATGCGGGTGGGGAGCTGGTGACGGATGTTCAGCAGTGATCGGCTGTTGGCCGTTGCCGCCCGGCGCTGGTATCGTGGTGACGCGTTGGGTATACTGAGCAGCGAAGGAGGCACATCCGATGAGTGACGCAATCGAGGTACTGGAGATATTCGACTCCCCGCAGCGTGATTACTTGCGCAGGCGTGCGGAGAAGCGTGGCTGGACGATTGAGGACGAGCTGCGGGAACTCGTTGCGCGCGAGATGGAGGCCCGGGCGGGAGACCCCCTGGACAACCTCGTCGGCATGTGCCACGGTGATGGGGCGGTTGGCGGCGAGAACTTCCATGAGTACCTCTACGGTCGGGGGAAGGACGATTGAGCTCTCCGGTCTACGTTGACACGAGCTTCCTATACGCGCTGATTGACGATGGCGACCCCGGGCATGAGCGGGCGACGTCCCTCTACCGGGAGTATGATGGCGACTTCGCACTGAGCAGCTACGTCTTTGCCGAAACCGTGAGCCTCATCACGAAGAGGTTCGGCAAGTCGCGTGCGACGCCCGCTGGAACGTGGATTCAGCGCTCGAAGCGCGTGACCATCCTCTATCCTGAGATTGACGAGTTCCGCAGCGCCTGGACGCTCTTCCGAGAGCGGCCGGATTCGGAGTTCGACCTCGTTGACGCGATCAGCTTCCACCTCATGGAGAATCGGCGGATCGACACCGTGTTCTCACTTGACAAACACTTCGCGCAGATGGGGTTCACTGTGCTCCCAGCGTCTCCGGTGCAGCGCGGGAAGTGACGCCCCGCTGAGGGCCCCGAGATCGCCTCTACGAACTCCCGGCCCGAATCCACCAAGGAGGACACAGATGCGCACGATCACGCTCATTCTCGCACTCATGGTGGTGACCGCAATGACGGCAGGCGCGCAGGACTTCGAGCCCGTCAAGCCCTACCCGTGCTACGCGCACGAGACCATCGCCGACCAGCCCTACACGGTCGGCGAGCTGCTTCACTCCGATGACTTCGCCGGCGACCTCTCCGACTGGGTTTGGGAGGGCGACATTGAGCCGCGTATCACCGAGGAGCGCCTGGAGTTGCGCACGATGGTCGGGCTCACCGTCTGGTTCAAGGAGAAGCTTGAGGGCAACGTGATGATCGAGTATCAGCGCCAGGCGTGGGCGGGCGGCGAGGAGTGGGACCACAGCCGCGACCTCAACTGCTTCTGGCAGGCGACCGATCCCGAGCACCCGGACGACTTCTGGGCGCGATCCGAGTGGCGCGACGGTCAGTTCGGCAACTACGCGACGCTCAAGCAGTACTATGTCGGCTACGGTGGCGGCAACAACACCACCTGCCGGTTCCGCCGCTACATCGGCGAGTCGCCGCCGCCCGACCCGATCCACCACTACGACGGCAACCCGCACTACATGATCGTCCCCACGCACACCTACACCTTCCAGCTCGTGTACTTCAACGGACTGGTGCAGTTCATTCGCGACGGCGAGGTCATCTTCGAGCTGCAGGACCCGGAGCCCTACGCGTCCGGGCAGTTCGGCTTGCGAACGACGCGCAATCACGAGTTCGTGGACAATTTCCGCGTGTACCGGCTCGGGGCAAAATGAACGCAGAGAGTTGACAGACCGCGCCTGCATGTGCGAGGATTGCGTGGCCGACCGGCGGCGAGACATGCTCGCCGCCGGTCGCATCTATCACATCATGCAGCAGGTGGCGGGAGTCGGGGATGAGTGAGCCCTCGTTCATTCCGAAGCTGGGCGAGCGCCTGAGCGATCCGTCATCGCGGACGCTCCGGCGCGCTTTGACGGGTCTGTGGATCGCCTCGATCCTCGGCGTGCTCGGCGTCGCCGTCTACCTGACCGTGTTCGGCGGCGTGGACATCCCGCAGGTCCGCGAGCAGACACAGATCTCCGACTACTTCCTCCCGACCGGCCTCTCGTTCATGTCGCAGTACGTCGACGCCACCCTCGGCATGGGCTACGGCACCACGCTCACGGCCCTGCTCGTCCTGCTGGGCTTCCCCGTCAGGCAGGTCGTCCTCGCCGTGCTGCTTCAGCAGCTCGCTGCCGGCGGCATCGCCTCGGTCTTCCACCATGCTTTCGGCAACGCCGACCTCCGTCCGGGGCACTTCCACTTCCGGCTTGCGCTGTTGCTCGGCGGCGTAGCGATCGTTGGGAGCTTCATCACCGCGACGGTGGCCGCCTCGATGGCCGAGGCCTCGGTGGACACCGCCCTCGCCGGGATCATCCTGGCGATGGGCGTGATCATCTTCGCGGCGCGCCGCGTGCATCTGCGCTTCTCATGGTGGCGGGCGGGAGTGCTGGGGCTGATCGCGGGGGGCAACAAGGGCTTCATGGGCGGCGGCTATGGTCCGCTGATCGTGGCGGGGCAGACGATCTCGGGTGACACGATGCGTCACGCGGTCGCGGTCACGACGCTGTCGGAGGCGCTGAGTTGCATCGGCGGCGTGGCCGGCTACATCCTGATGGGCATCCCGATGCCGTGGGCCCTCACTGCGGCGCTGCTGGTGGGCGGAGTAGTCTCATCGCTCTTCGCGGCGGCCACGATCCGCTCGTTGCCCGAAGGCGCGCTCAAGAGCGTCGTGGGCGCGATGTA
>JALGSW010000207.1 GCA_029821635.1 Candidatus Zipacnadia bacterium | reverse complement strand
CCGTCCGGCACGAGCCTGCGCGCAAAGAGGTAGTCGAGCTTCCAGTCGGCCGGGCGCGCCGGACTGCGGCCGGCACAGCGGATGACTTCCATCGGCCCGCCCACCGGCAGCAGGTGCAGGGCGAGGTGCTCAGGCGCCGGCTTCTCGTACTCCCAGTGGTAGTCCGACACCTCGCCGAAGTCCCACGCCCACGTCGCGGGCTCGGCGATGGTCGCGCGGCGCACGTCCTTGACGTAAGCCGGGAAGTTCGTAAACGTCCGGTCCCAGCGGTCGGTGTACTCGGCGAACTGCTCGACATCCGGCCCGGCGAGCGTGCCCGGCTGCGCCTGCCAGTCGAGCGGCGGGTCGGTCGGCGTGATGAGCGGCCCGTGCCAGCTCAGATCGTGCTGATCGCCGCCGCGTACCGCGAACAGGTCGAGCACGTAGAAGCGCTCGGGGTCCACGTCCACGAGCAGCACCGTGCGCTCGTAGAGGTCCACGTCCGGCGCCGCCTGCGCGGTGTGCCCGTAGCCCTGCGGGTAGGGGTCGTGGTGCGCGGTGACCACGTGCACCCCGTCCTCGCTGGCGAAGAGCGTGCAGGCGTTGCCCATGCGGCCGCGGACGTCCGCCCGGCTCTCCCCCACGCTAAGCGTGTTGTGCGCCATCGTGTTGGCGTCCCACTGCCAGCGGTGGTCCCCCGTGAACGGGTAGCCGAGGTCGGGCAGGATGTTCACGCCGCGCGCGAACAGCTCCAGGTTCAGCGTGTCCTGCTGGCGGTGGCCCACCGTCGCGGCGTAGTTGAGACAGAGCGCGCGCCTGTTGCCGCCCTCACCGGATTCGAGGATCGCCACGCCGTAGCCGTCGAGCAGCCGCGTGCGCTCCTCGATCTGCGACTCGGGCAGTTCGAGCGCGGCCTGCAGCTCCTCCTGCGGGTACTCCCAGAACAGGTCGCCGGGGAAGAACGTACCGTCCGCTCGGGTACATGCGCGGGCGTAGCGCGGATCGCCCCACTTCTCGAACGCGTAGAGCGTCTCTTCGCCGATGAACGAGTAGTTCTGCGGCGTCACGCGCTGGGGCGCGCGGATGCCGCCGGTGTCGCCCACGCCGGGCGTGTAGTAGCCGAGCATCTTGCAGTCGATGAACCAGTCGAACATCGCGCGGGCTTTGTCGCTACCGAAGATGTCCGGGTAACGCTCTGCGTCGAACTCGTCCGGGTGCCGCTCGCGGATCAGCTCCATCAGCCGCGCCACGCGAATGAAGTCGGTCTTGATGCGGCTGTAGTTCGGGCTCTCATGCCCGCCGCCGTCGGTGCGCAGGAAGTTGGGCATCATGTAGGCGCAATGTCCGGCGCCGTGGTAGGCCCAGTCCACCATGTCGCGCGAGTTCGGGTGGGTGTCGGAGTAGTCGTCCATCACCAGCGCAAGGGTCATCGCCAGCGCCTGGTGATGGCCTTCGTTCCCGTGGATCGCACCGTTCTCGATCCCGACGGCCGCCGCGCGCAGCAGGTAACGGTCGATGTACGAGCGCAGGTCATCCGCCGACTCGACGGGCATGCCTTTGCCCTTGAGGAACGCGATCAGCGCCGGGTCATCGTCGAAGCTGTCGCGGATCGCGTCGTACGCGAGCACCGCGTCCTCGGTGCAGAAGGTCTCCCAGATCAGGTCGGTGATCATCCCACCGTTCTTCCACTTGTAGTGCGGATGATAGCCGCCGTAGGGCGCGCCCCAGAGCCACTCCTTGCGGTCGTCGTGGTTCGGGTAGACGGACGCCAGCCGCGCGAGCAGCACCGCGCACTTGTGCGCGTAGGTGCGGTCGCCGGTCAGCAGCCACGCTCGTGAGAGCGCGTTGAGCGTCGGGATCGTGATGGCGGTGTAGCACGCGGCGGCATACTCGCGGATGAAGAAGAAGTGCCGGCCATCGGGGGCGAGCCAGCCGCTGCCATCGTCGGGGTAGTCGCCCGACGTCATATCGCCCGCGGCGAAGTCGTTGCTCGGGTACCACTCATCACCCATCATGCACTGGATCCTGTAGGGATGCTTGATGGGATCGAGCCGCCAGGGATGGAACGCGTTGTACTTGCGCACCTCGAGGCCGTGGACGGGACACTCCGCGTAGGTCTCGTGCGGGAAGATGCGCGGGATGGTGGTGGGCGGCTGCAGCTCCCAGAGGAAATCGTCGGACTGCGCGGCGTACTCCTCGGCGGAGGTGTACTCGTGGCCGATGACGTAGCTGCGCGGCTCGCCCTTGAGGATACGCTCAAGCTCGGCCTGCGCCCACTCGTACCGCTCGACGTTCTCGCGAGCGATGGCGACGCGCTCGGGAGTGTAGAACTTCGCGAGGTCCTCCGCATGGCTGACTGTCATGGTGACCCCCATCATCAGTGTGGCCATCAGTGCGGTGCGAAGAGTCATGCAGGGCCTCCGTTGTCGGTGATCGCTAACCGGTGCAACGACGGACCTCTCCCCCCGACCCCCTCTCCGTTCCGGAAGAGGGGGGAACGACCGACGGGCTGGAAGCCCGTCCTACAAACGGATAACGACACGGACAACGGCTTCATCGCCTCACATCATCGCCTGACTGATCCCGGCGTCGCGACTCGCCTCCCGGCGTGCCCACCACGCACCCACCACGGGCGGGGGGATGAGTACTACCGCCTCAAACAGGGATACGCTTCGGGCGGCTTCGTTGCCGCCGAAGAAGCTCATGTTCTCGATGACTGGGACAGTGATCGCGATTGTGATAGTCGCCGCGAACGCGCCAACGGCCAGACCCATCCACGTAGCGCCTTCACCGAAGCGCGCGGCCACGTAGCCCGGTGCGGCGAGCACTGCCACCGCGCCTGCCAGCACCAGCAGCGCGGCCAGCGCATTCAGGATGGGATAAGTGCCACCTGCCGCGACGGCCCCGGACGCCAGCATGGCGCCTATGAACACGACAGCGACACCCACGAGCTCAAGCCCGACCCCAATAGCCCACCAGCCCAGCTTCTTGAGCATCGCGATCGCCCCCGTCTCCTGCACTCACTCGCAGTGCGACCAACGGCGACGGGCTGGAAGCCCGTCCTACAAACGGATAACGACGGACGTCCGAACGGCCTACGTCACAGCATCATCCCAGCCGTTCGTGGGGCAGGCATCCCTGCCTGCCGCCGTTCGTCGTCCCTTTTCACTTTTCACTTTCCCCTCTTCACTTCTCCCCGCGCCCTACATCGCCGCCTGATACACCGCCACCACATCCTCCCGCGAGATCTCGCGCGGGTTGACCTGCACGTGCGCCGACTGCATCGCGTCGTCGGCCATGCGCTCGATGGCGTCGGCCTTGACGCCCACCTCGCCCATCGTGGTCGACGCGCCGACCTCGGCGGCCAGCGCCGAGACGGCCTCGGGCGCGGCTGAGGGGGCGTCGGCGGTGCTCATGTCATCGGTCTCGACGCCAAGGGCCGCCGCGATCGCCGCGAAGCCCTCCGCGTCCGCCTCCACGTTGAAGCGCATCCCGTGCGGCAGCAGGATCGCGTTCGCAACACCGTGCGGCACGCCGAAGAGCGCGGAGAGCGGCAGCGCCATCGCGTGTACGATGCCGAGCCGCGTCTTCGCGAAGCTCAGGCTCGCGACCATCGCCGCGCGCTGCATGCCCGCCTGGGCCTGCATGTCGTCGGCGTCCTCGGCCACACGCGCGAGGAACTTCGCGACGCCGCGGATGGCCTCGGCGGCGCGCATCCGCGTCTCAGGCGTCGCGCGCTTGCTGACGTAGGACTCGACGGCATGCGTGAGGGCGTCGAGGCCCGCGGCGACGCGCACGCTCTTGGGGGCACTGACGAGCAGCTTCGGGTCGAGCACCGCGCAGCGCGGGAAGAGCGCCTCGTGGTTGAGCACGAGCTTGCGCCGGGTCTGCGCGAAGGTGATGACCGAGAAGGGGTTGACCTCGGAGCCGGTGCCGGCGGTGGTGGGGACGCAGACGATCGGCAGGACGTCGTGCTCGATGCTCGTGGGCTCGCCGGGGCGGTCCTGTGAGGCGATCCAGCCGGGCGCGCCGATCTCCGCCGCGACGGCCTTGGCGCAGTCCATCGAGGAGCCGCCGCCGATGCCGATGACGACCTCCGCGCCGAACTCGCGGCCGATGCGCCCGCCCTCGATGACGTTCGCGTCGGTCGGATCGGGCTCCGCTCCGGAGAACAGCTCAACGCCGATGCAGCCGTGGCAGGCGCGGGTGAACTGATCGACCTCGGGGAGCTTCGCGACGTTCTCGCCGCAGACGATCAGGGCCTTCGCGATGCCCATGCCCGCGAGGCACGCGCGGCTGCTCTCCAGCGCGCCCTGGCCGGACACAACACGGGTGGGGGTCTCGTCGAAACACTCGGTGCGGATGGTATCGCTCACAGTTGACACTCCCTGCCGCCCGGAGAGGGCTCGGACGTGTCTGCCCCTCGGGTCTGCTAACGCCTCGTCGAAGCTCATTATATCCCGCGGGGCGGGGGAGCCGCAAGGAACCGGGGGGCCAACGGGGCCCGCGGCCATTACCGCGGAAGGGCCTGCAGGACCTCGATCTGCTTGTACGCGCTCTCGCGCAAGCCCGCCATCTCAGCCCATGGGCTCACATGCCGGTTGCCGTGCGACTTCTGCCGCCACGGGTCGAACTCCCAGACGTAGCGCCAGTCGCGTGGAGTGCCGCAGAAGGCGTCGATCGGCGCGAAGTGGCGGGCGCGCTCCAGCACGTGGAGCGCGTCGCCGCCCTCCCACCCGGGCGTGTCGCGAGTGATGCCGCACTCGGCGACGAGGCGCTCGAGCGTCCGGAGCGCGCGGTAGTCCTCGATGCCCTCGCGCCGCGCCTCCCAGCCGACGGTGCCGATCGGGCCGGCCTCCGACGGCATCATGTACCAGCTGTCGAAGTCCTGCGGCACGTCCCAGCCGCCGTCCTCGGTGCGCTCAAGCGTCGTCTTCGAGTAGTAGGCCCACTGGCCCACGCCCTTCACGCCCGACGCCCACGCCCAAACGCCGCACACGAAGCGGTCGAACTCCGGCCGCTGCCCGCGCTGCCGGCAGTCATAGGCCCACAGTTCCTTGCCCTCGCGGCGCGCGCGCTCGGCCAGCTCCTCGTCAATGTCCGACAGTGATGCGATCCATACATCGTACAACCCGCCGACCTGCTCGATCCCGTACTCGGCGATCGCGGTGACCGTGCGCGCCTCGGGGATGCCGGCGTAGACCCGCTCGTGCGTTTCGCGCACGGCCTCCACGCGCTCTGGCAAATTAGGCTCATCGTGCATGTAGAACAGCAGCGGCGGCCAGTCGAGCAGGCCACCGAGACGCATCAGTTCGCGGACGCTGCCCGGGTCCCGGAAGGCCCCAAAGCCATAGAGCCCGCGCCATCCGGAGATCAGCACCAGCGGCCGCTCGTTCCCCGCCAGCCCGGCCGCGCGCATCTGCGCGATGCGCTCTGCCATGCCGAAGAAGTGGCGCGTGTCGCCCGCTCGGTAGCGCTGATCGTGGTGCAGATCGATGGCGTAGCCGCCGTCGGTCTCGCGCTCGGGCACCACGTAGAGGCTGACCGAGTTCATCCCGTGGGCGGCCATGTCACGGTAGTAGGCCGCCTGCATTGGCCCGGTCGCCATCTCCTCGGGCAGGTAGCTGTCGGAGTAGTACATGAAGAACGTGATGTCCGCCGGGTCGAGCGTGACGTCGGGGATGTCGAGGCTGACCGTTACGTTCTCGACTGGCCGACCAGCGATCTCCAGCCGGATCGTGCGGAAGCTCGGGACGTACTCGTAGTCCTCCGGGACGTGCGCGCGCAGAGCGTACTGGAGCGTCTCGCCCGCCTTCAGATCGACCGTGTGCGGCGGTACCAGCAGCAGCGGGTAGCGCTCCCATGCCTGCGAGTTGATCGCGCGGCGCGACGAAGCGACCTGCAGCAGTTCGGCAGGGAAGATGTCGGGGTAGTTCGGGTGCGGCGGCTGCAGCGTGGCGCTGACGCCGCTCAGGTCCTCAAGCGCATGGATGCCGACAACTACCGTCTCGTACTGCCCGCGCGGGCAGGAGCCCGTCCACCACGGGCCCTCGTTGTTCGACGGCACGAACGCCGGCGAGACGAACTCCTCGTTCCAGCGGCCGAAGACCATGTAGCCCTTCGCGCGATCCTCGGGCCGGGCGCCGGGAGCGTCGTTGACTGTCGGTGTGAGGTCGCCGATGCGCACCGAGTCGTCCTCCCACATGCGCACGCCGTCCCAGTCGGCCTCCGCCCCGAAGGCGAGCAGCCCAACGCTCATCACCTTGTCGCTCTCGCCCGTGCGGAAGTCCAGCGCAAGCTCCACCCAGTCGCCGAGCACCGCCCAGCCGGTGGGCTTGCTCGCGAGCGTGTTCATGACGGCGTTGTAGGCTATCAGCGAGTAGAAGCTGGGCTTCGGCGCGCGCAGGTAAGCGCGCAGGCGGTAGCCGGTACTGGGCTTCACGCTCAGGCGCTGAGATGCGAGTGTGTGGCTCGCGCCCTCGGGCTTGACCATGTGCACCCAGCA
>JALGSW010000206.1 GCA_029821635.1 Candidatus Zipacnadia bacterium | reverse complement strand
CGACGGCACGATCCAGAAGGAGTTTGTGCAGCGCCTCGAGGACATCGGCGAGTGGATGGACCAGTTCTCCGAGGCGATCTACGGCACCACCGCCAGCCCGTTCAACCTGCTGCCTTTCTACGGCCGCGTGACCACCAAGGGCGAGCGGCTCTACGTGCACGTCTTCGAGTGGCCCGCGGACGGCACGATCCGCCTGCCGGGCCTCAAGAACGAGGTCAAGCGCGTCTCCGTAGTCCAGAAGGGCCGCCCGAATCTGGCGTTCGAGCGCGATGGCGATGACGTGGTCATCACGCTGCCCGACAAGCCCACGCACCCCGTCGCGAGCGTCTTCGCGGTGGACCTCGTGGGCGAGCCGGAGGTCGAGCCGATGGTCCTGAAGCCGGGCGAGGACGGCGCGATCGAGCTGCCCGCGGTCATGGGCTTCCTCGACGGCGCGCACGGGATGCGCATCCGCTACGAGTCCGAGGACGGCATCATTCACGCGGGCAACTGGCTCAAGACCGCCGACAGCATCGAGTGGACGATGACCGCGCCCAAGCGCGGCGACTACGAGGTCTGGCTCGACCACCGGGTGCCTGCCGGGCAGGGCGGCAGCGAGATCGACGTGGTCGTCAACGGCAAGGAAGCGCCGAAGATCATGCCGAACGGGATGATCTCGACCGGCGGCGGGACGCAGGTCAAGGGCGGCCAGCGCCAGGTGCTCAAGACCGCCTCGACCAAGGGCGAGTTCAAGCGCCGCCGCGCGGCGATCGTCCGGCTGAAGAAGGGCGAGAACACGATCAAGGTCACCGCGCCGACCATCAGAAAGGACGCAGCGATGGACCTGCGCGGGATCAAGCTGGTGCCGGCGAAGTAGGGGGAGGGCCGGGGCCGTTCGCCGTTGGGGGGGCCGCACGAGGGGAGAGCCGCCGTTTGCTCTCCCCAAGGCCGGCCCTGCGGCTGTTCGCGGCGTGATCGGGTCAACGACCGACGGGCCGACCGGAGATGCTGCGCATCTCACCGCGATAAACGACAATCGCGGCTCGTGCGGCCCCTCCGCATGGCAAGTGAGACGTGCACACAACGAGAAAGGGGATGGTATCTGTGAAGCGTGCAGCCTTTACGTGGGTCGTGCTGTTGGTGATGCTGGCGGCATCCGCGTCCGCGCAGGAATTGACGCAGCTTCCGCCGCGTGTCGTGTCAGTGACACCCGAGCCATTCGCCACGAACGTGGACCCGTGGCTCGAGGAGGTCACCGTGACCTTCGACCGCCCGATGAACCCCGACGGGTTCGGCTTTGGAGGCGTGCGCTGGACCGGCGTATTCCCGGGCGTGCGTGACGCGGCGCCCACCTGGCGAGATGGCAACACGACGTGCGTGCTCCCGGTGTCGCTGGTCGAGGACTCCACCTACGCGATCTCGGTCAATGACACGCAGAACCGCGGCTTCGTGGACGCGGACGGAGTGCCGGCGTGCGGCTTCGCATGGGTCTTCGCCACGGGGGAGCGCACCCCCGAGCAGCTCCCGCCGCACGTGGTGTCCTCGACGCCCGAACAGGGCGCGACCGACGTGGACGCTGGCCTGCGCGAGCTCACGGTGACCTTGGACCGCCCGATCGCGCCGGGCGACCACTCCTGGGTGATCTACCGCGGGAGCGGCCTCTATCCGGGCTACCGCGGTGGCGAGGTCACACTCAGCGAGGACCGCATGACCGCCGTGCTGCATGTGCGCCTCAGCCCGGGGACCGTCTATGCGCTGGGCGTCAATGACCTGCGCTACAACGGCTACAAGGACATCTACGGCCGCCCGGTGCTGCCCTTCGGACTGTGCTTCAAGACGGCAGACTGAGCCCGGAGGGATGCGAGTGAAGTACTACGTGGAGGAAGGCGCCGGGCACCTGCGCCGGGCGCTGCACCTGCGCGGGATCGAGTTGGCGCCGGTGAAGTAGGGCGGCGCCGATCGCGTCATATCCGTCAAGGAGGGGCGGCCCTCGCGCCAAGTCGTTTGTGGCGCGAGGGTGAGACGGCGCCAGCCGGCTCAGCTTCCCTGCCCGCCCGTCGATCATCGTTCGCGGCCGCCACTCCTCACATCTGAGGGAGCTGACCGCACCATGCCCCGCACCGCCCGTCTGACGACCGTCTCGTGGGCGCCGCATCCGCCCGCCGAGGGCGCCGATCCGGTCGAGAGCAACGTCTCGCAGGCCGTCGCCACCATCGACATGGCCGCGCAGGACGGTGGCGACCTGATCGTGCTCAGCGAGATCTTCGCGCATCGGCACATGCCCGCGCCGGAGGCTCACGAGCGCGCCGAGCCGGTTCCCGGGCCGATCACCGAGCGCATCGGCGAGGCCGCGCGCCGCCACGGCTGCTACGTGGTCGCGGGGATGTATGAGCGCGCGGAAGATCGCGTCCACAACGTCGCGGTGCTGATCGACCGCGCGGGCGAGGTCGCGGGCGTCTACCGCAAGGTCTTCCCGACGCCCGGCGAGATCGAGGAGGGCATCGCGCCCGGCACGGAGACCCCGGTCTTCGAGACCGATTTCGGGCGCGTCGGCATGGCGATCTGCTGGGACCTGCATTTCCCGCGCGAGGTCGGCTGGCCGATGGCCGAGCAGGGCGTACAGCTCATCTGCTGGCCGTCGATGTACGCGGGCGGCCTCCAACTCCGCATGTGGGCCTACCTCTTCGGCGCCTACGTGGTCTCCTCGTGGCCGGGGCAGGTGTGCGAGATCATCGACATGAACGGCTACCCGCTGGCGGGCACGAACTACGGCTACCCGATCGCCAGCGCGGACGTGAACTTCGAGCGCGACGTCTTCCTGCGCTGCACCGGCCGCGCGAAATGGCACGAGATCCGCGAGCGCTACGGCGACCGGATCACGATGGAGCTGATGCACGCGCAGGGCACGTTCTCGATCGCGAGCGAGGACGATGCGCTGGGCGTGGCGGAGATCGCCGAGGAGTTCGGCCTCGACCGCCGCGTGCCCTACTACGAGTACTGCCGCCAGTTGCGCGAGGATGCGCTGGGAAGCACCGGGAGGCACTGACATGCAGTCAATCGCCGCCGTGCTGATTCTGCTGAACCTTCTGCCCAACCCGTCCTTCGAGGAGGGCGTGGATGCGCCCACCGCTTGGACGGCCGAGAGCGATCAGTGCTCGTGGTCGCGTGAGGCGCACACCGGCGAGCGCTCGCTGGCCGTCACCGGCGACGGGGACGACTCCACCTTCTGGCGCACCGACACGATGAGCTTCCCGCCCGGCGGGCTCTTCGAGTTCTCCACGTGGATGCGCCGCGCCGACGGCGGAGGCGGGAGTGCGATCACCGGCCCGAGCTTCGCCAACCGCGACGTCGGCCCCGGCGAGGCCTGGGCGCGCACCGCGCACATCTTCCGCGCGCCCGATGTGGACCCCGAGAGCTACGTTCGCGTCGGTCACTGGCGAGCGAGCGGTACTATCCTCTTCGATGACGCCCGCATCGTGCCGGTCAGCGCGGTGCCCGTGCAGCGCGGCGCGATCGCCCTCGGCGCCGGGGAGAGCATCGCCGACGGGCGCTACATCCACCAGAGCCCGCCCGGGGGCTACGCCGGCAACTACTCCCGCTGCCTCGTGCGCAACACCGCGGGCTTCAACACACACCGCTGGGTCTTCTACCCCGGCGCGGAGGTCGTCTACCGGCACGAGGTCGCCGGCGTGGCCATGACCGCCGCGACCGTCGAGGTGGTCGTCGGCTGGCACGCGGGCGGCGAGTGCATCGTCGAGGTCAGTGCCGACAATGAGGCATGGACCGAGCTTGGAGCCATCGGCGAGGTCGCCACGGACACGTTCGCGGTCCCGGACGCGCTGCTTCCCGCGGAGGCGGTCTACGTGCGCCTGCGCTCACCGGGCGAGGGGGAGCGCGGCGCGGACTCCGCGCCCGGCTCCTTCCAGGTCTACAGCTCGCGCTTCGAGGCGGAACTGGCTGAGCCTGTAGAGCCCCTGCGCGGCACCACCACCTTCCTGATCGAGGAGCGCTCCGACCCGCGCCTCGGCGTGAGCGTAGCGACGCTCGGCGGAGGGCTGCCCGGTGAAGCAAACCGCGTCGGGATGGTGCTGCGCAACCCCGGCGACGAGGCGATGGACGTTCTGGCGAGACTCGTGCTGGCACCGGAGGGCGCGGACCTGAGCGCGTTCGGGGAGAATGCCACCGTCCCGGCCGGCGGCGAGGCCACGGTCAGCATTCCCTATGTGGCGGGGCAAGTCGGCGACTACGAGGCGGCGCTGGCTGTCGGGGGTGACGGCGATGAACTCTACCTCGCGCGCTTCTCGTTCAGCGTTCCCGAACTGCACCGTAGCGACTTCGGCTACGCGATCAGCACCGACGATGCGACGGACCTGTGGTGGTGCGAGGGCACCTACAAGGTCAACCGCGTGCGTCCTGCGCCCGAAGCCGCAGAGCCGACCGTGCGCCTGTCAGCCGCGCGTGGTGAGTACGAGCCGGTGCAGGTCGTCCTGCGCCCGAAGCAGGCGCTGACCGGCCTGACCGCGAGCATCAGCGACCTCGCGGGCGACGGCGCGACCATCCCCGCGTCGGCCGTCGATCTGATGCGCGTGGGCTACGTCTACGTGCACACGCCGACGGACGCGCAGGGCGCGGTCGGCTGGTGGCCCGACCCGCTGCCACCTCTCGACGCGCCGATCGACCTTGCGGCGGGCGAGAACCAGCCGCTGTGGCTGCGCGTGCACGTGCCGGCCAACGCGCGGCCCGGCGACTACCGCGCAACGCTGTCTCTGCAGGCCGACGGCTGGAGCGCGCAGGTGCCGGTCGAGCTGCGCGTCTGGGACTTCGAGATGCCCGCGGAGCGCTCGATCGTCGCCACGATGGGCCTGAGCAGCGGGCCGATCAGGCAGTACCATCACCTGCAGACCGACGAGCAGATGGAGCGCGTCTGGGACGCGTACATGCGCAACTTCCGCGAGCACCGGATCGACCCGTACGCGCCGTGGCTGCAGGGCCCGCGCGTGTCGGTCGAGGGCGTGCAGTGGATCGGTGGGGACACCGTCGCAGCCGACGATGCGCCCGAGGGTGAATACGCGCTGAAGGTGGTCGATGAGGAGCCGGAGGCGAATCCGGCCGCCGTCACCGCGGGGAGGATGCCGATCGACCGCGCGCGCGACTACGTGCTCAGCTTCATGGCGCGCGCGGACGAGGGCCACGAGTTCCTGACCACGCTCGGCTGCTACGACGCGAATCGCAGGTGGCTGTCCGGCTGCAACATCGACACGGTGCATACCGGCACGGGCGCGTGGGAGCGCTGCACCGTGGAGGTCCCGTCCGCGCGCATCGCCGAGGGCTGCATGACGCTCAACCTGTCGCTGAGGCCGACGCGCTGGGTGGAGGCGGGCACGCCGACCGGCACCGTCTGGTTCGACGACGTGTCGCTGCGCGAGGCCGGCGGCGATGCGAGCCTGATCGCGGACGGTGACTTCGAAGGCGGGCCGCAGGGCGTACACATCGAGGTGGACTTCGCCGACTGGGACCGCTGGATGGAGAAGTACGTGGACGGGCTGGGCTTCCAGAGCTGCCGCCTGCCGATCAGCTTCATGCCCCGCCGCGACGCGCCCGGCGCCGTCGGCCCCTACAAGCAGGGCAGCGCGGCCTACGACCGGATCGTCGGGGAGTACCTGCACACGCTGCAGGAGCACCTGCGCGAGAAGGGCTGGCTGGATGAGGCCTACGCGTACTGGGTGGACGAGCCCGCGCCCGAGCACTACGAGAACGTGCGCTACGGGATGCGGCTGCTCGACGAATACGCGCCCGACATCCGCCGGATGCTCACCGAGCAGCCCGAGGCGGACCTCACGGGCTTCGTGGACGTCTGGTGTCCGGTGCTGCACAACTACGGGGAGGAGGTCGCGCGCGCCCGCCAGGCCGCGGGCGACACGATCTGGTGGTATGTCTGCACAGGCCCGAAGGCCCCGTGGGCGGGGCTGTTCACCGACCACAACGCGGTCGATCTGCGCATCTGGCAGTGGATGGGCTGGAAGTATGACGTGTCCGGCTGCCTCGTGTGGACGACGAACTACTGGTATTCGCCGCAGCGGCGGCGGGAGACGGGGGAGTATCAGAACCCCTGGGACGATCCGATGGGCTACCGCTCCAGCGGCGGCGGCTGGTGGGGCAATGGCGATGGGCGCTTCATCTACCCGCCGAACGTCGACCCGAACGCCGAGCACGAGCCGATCGTGACCGGGCCGATCGACTCGATCCGCTGGGAGATGCTGCGCGAGGGGCTGGAGGACCGCGAGTACTTCGAGCTGCTGGCGCGGCTGTCGGCGCAGAGCGCGAACGCGAACTACCGCCCGCTGCTGACGGTTGGGCCGGAGCTCGTGACGAGCACGAAGGAGTTCACGCGCGATCCGCTGCCGCTGTACGCGCGCCGCGCAGCCATCGCCGAGGCGATCGAGGCGCTGGGGGAGGGAGCAACCGTGATGGAAGTCAAGCATAGTGTGCGGTATTTGGGCTCCATTGTTTGCCGTCGCGTATCATGGCGTTGAGGATGACGAGCATCTTGCGCATGCACGCGACGAGCGCGACCATTGGTGGCTTGCCATTGCCGAGGAGCCTGTGATAGAAGTCACGGATAACCCGGTTGTGTCGGGTTGCGGACAGGGCCGCCATGTAGAGCACCTTTCGGAGTTCGGCCCGCCCGCCGCAGCAGAAGCGCTTGCCCTCCGATCGGCCGCTGTCGCGGTTGTAGGGAGCGACGCCCACCAGCGCGGCGATCACCTCCCGGCAGACCCGTCCCAGCTCATCAAGGTCGGCCAGGGCGGTGAACGCAAAGACCCGCCCCACACCGGGCATGCTGCGCATGATCCGGGCCTTCTCATGAAGGGTCTCGTCCGCCTTGATGGCCGCGTCGATCTGCTTGTTGATGGTGGCGAGTTCCTTCTCAAAGCACTTGAGCACCTTGTTGATACTCCTCGCCATCGCGGGCGTGGCAAGCTCCAGGTGATTGCTCTCCTGGCGAACCATCTTCTGCAACTGGCGCCGACGGGTAACGAGCTCTTTGAGGTGCACAACGGCCTCAGACGGCCTCACAGAGGGTTCGAGTTCCGCTTTCCGCGCGTAGTCGGCGAGGATCGCGGCGTCGATCCTATCGGTCTTCGCGATCCAGCCGAGGCCACGGGCGAAGTCGCGCACGCGCTTGGGATTGACGACCGCGAAGGGGACCTCCCTCTCCCACAGCTTCGTCTCGAGAGCGCACTGGTACCCGCCCGTCGCCTCCATCACGACGAGTTGGGGGCCGGACTTGCTCAGCTCCCGAACCAGAGCGGAGATCCCGCGCCCGTCGTTGCTGAAAGTGCGGTGCGTGGAGGCGGGCACGGTCGCCACGTCGAACGTATCCTTGCTCACATCGATCCCGACGAACAACTCACTGGTCATGGCGGACAATCCTTGCATTCCCGATGGCCCTCCCTTGTGCGATTCGGCCTGATGGCCGCGCAACCGTACGGGCTCTTCGGGGATAGTAGGGAGGCGACGACCACGCTCCACAACGGTCTCTATGGACCTCGGGGCAATCGGTCAGTCGCCCCCCTCGGCCCCCTGCCCCTGGCCAGGGGCAGGGGGCCACTTCGCTCTACCCCGGAGGTGCGCCCACCCTCAACCACACACCTCCATGGGATACCGGCTGCCATCATACAAGGGGC
>JALGSW010000047.1 GCA_029821635.1 Candidatus Zipacnadia bacterium | reverse complement strand
GGTCGCTGTGGCGATCGACTGGGGACCGTTCGGCCGCGCGGTGATCCTCGACCAATCGGCGCTCTTCGATCAGCTCTACGAGGCAGCGCCGCGGCCGTCCGTGCGCAGCTTCCTGCTCAACGCCGCCTTGTGGGCCGCGGGCGCGGAGCAAGCCACTGGTGAGGGACCGGAGCAGCCACGGCCGCCCAAGTTCGACGAGCCGATCGGGCAGGAACCCGTGCGGCCGCTGGCCTACGACGCGGCCGTCATTGACCTGCCGAATGATCAGAAGGATGACTGGCCCGCGATCCGCGGGCTGATCGTGGGCGAACTGCAGCGCGCGGGGATGAACCTTGAGGAGCCGCGTCCACGCGAGGGCGAGCCGCTGATCGGCGCTGACGCACTGGAGAGCGCGGGGATGCTCGTCATCGGCTCGGGGCGCGCCTCGGACGAGATCCACTGGGCCGAGCCGCTGGCGATCGGCTGGTTCTTCGGCCGAGGCGGCCGGATCCTCGCGATCCCTCATGCCGCCGGCGGCACGATGAAGCGCATGGTTGGCTTCAATGAGCTGCTCACGCAGCTTCGCATCGCGGTCTCGCTCGAGCGCAACAACGGGCGGGCCGAGCTCGTGACGCACCCGATCGCGCGGGGCATTCAGATGCCCGAGGATGGCCTGAAGGTGCGCGAGGGCGCGGGCATCTGGGCGCCGCTGACAGAGCCGCTCGTGACGGTGCGCAGGCGCCCGGCGGCGGTCGCGTGGCAGCTCGGCGAGGGCCGGATCGTGGTCATCGACGGCGAGCTGCTCCGCGCCCAGCGCAAGCAGAAGGACCCGTACCCGCAGATGATGGAGCTGCTGCGCAACTCGATCGAGTGGCTGCGCGGCGACCTTTGACCGGCAACCGACAACTACCACCCAACAATTGATAGCTAGCAACTGACGTTTCCTGGTGGCACGACTATGGTCTACGACTTCCATACACACACAACCCTCAGCGACGGCGTGCTGCTGCCGATGGAGCTGATCCGCCGCTGCATCGTGAACGGCTACGGTGCGCTGGGGATCGCCGATCACAGCTCGGCCTCGACGATGGGCCGGGTGATCCGCGAGGTGCGCCGCGACTGCGCCCTCGCCCAGCAGTACTGGGGCTTCTCAGCATTCCCCGGCGTCGAGCTCACGCACGTCCCGGCGGCGGCGGTCGGTGAACTTGCCGCCGAAGCGCGCCGGATGGGCGCGGCCTGCGTCGTCGTCCACGGTCAGTCGCCGGTTGAGCCGGTGGAGCCGGGGACGAACCTCGCCGCCGTCTCCTGCGCGGACGTGGACATCCTCGCGCACCCCGGCGACCTGACTGAGGAGGAAGCGCGCATCGCGGCTGAGAACGGCGTCGCGCTCGAGATCACCGGCAAGGACGGCCACTCGCTGGCTAACGGCCGTGTGGCGCGGCTGGCGATCGCGGCAGGGGCGACGCTGCTGGTCAACTCCGACGGACACACGCCCTCCCAACTCCTCACCGAGGAGAGTGCGCGGAAGATCGCGCGACTGGCGGGACTCTCGCCGCGTGAGGTCGAGCAGGTGATCGTCGCCAACGCTGAGGAACTCGTGGCGCGGATTCAGGCGCGGATGGACTAGGGAAGAGTGAAGAGGGAATAGTGAACAGGGGCACGATGGCGAGAGCGTCCATGCAGAAGGTCCTCACCCGCCGGATGACGGCGGGGCTGGTGGTGTGCGCGTTGGTCGGTGCGATGCTACTCCCCGGCTGCGCGCGTGGGGGGGAGGAGCAGCCGATCGTGCCCGAGTGGGTGCTCGAGTTCGTCGTGACCTTTGCCGGGCCGATCCAGGACGCCTTCTACTACTACATCGCGCTCGACGCCGACAACGACTTCGGCGCCGACGGTCCGCTGCCTGTCGCCGCGGGCCCCAACTGGGGCAACGGCTGGGGCACCGGATCGCTGACGCACTACATCGAGTATCACCAGGGCCGCTACGAGCTGTTCCGGGCCACGCTGCAGCCGAGCCTGGAGCAGGCGAGCGGGGGCGTCACGGGCGTCGCCGGCACGCCAGAGAGCACCGACGCAGGGGCGCACTCCATCACCATCGACGCGCTAAGCCCTGGCGCCACCACGCTCACCGGCGACGGCGCGATCGCGACCGTCACCAACAATGGCTTCCAGGCTGCGGGGACGCTTGCACTGAGCACCAACGCCGCAGGGCAGGTCGTCGCGGACTCGGTCACCTGGACGCCGGCTGCCACGGGCGGCCGCGCGCTGACCGCGACCGAGCAGGCCGCGGTCGACGCGCTCAACGCCGGCGGCGTCGCGCTGGCGGCGGACTCGCTCGACGCGCTGGGCCTGGCGCTGACGATCGCTGCGGGCCCGGACCTGTCCGGCACGCAGAGCATCGACGTGGCGCAGGCGACCGCGACTGTGACCGACCGCTTCGTCCCCGAGGGCCTCGGGCCGACCGTCACGGCGCAGTCCGTGCTGCCCGCGAACAACAACGCTGTGCTCGCCGACGGGCCGATTCCGGGCATGACGATCGTGACGGGAGACCTGATCGCGGGGCAGACGGCGAAGATCCTCCTGGAGCCCAACCCGATCGGGCAGTCGCTGGGCTTCCCGTATGATTCGACGCTGCCGCAGGGCGGATCGACGCTGCGCGCGACGGTGGACCTGAGCCGGCTGGGGGCGAACATCGACGACATCAGCGTGAACTTCATCGCCACCACCGAGCTGATCTTCGACCCGACGGTGGTCAACCCCGACGAGCACACCTACGACGCGCTCGGGCGGCTGGGCAACGACTACATCACGCTGGTGACCGACGAGGATCAGATGGTGCAGGACGGCGACCTGCTCGCCGATGAGGAGGCCGGCGACCCGACGCTGCAGGGCCCCGCCTCCGAGCAGGACAAGGCCTCGGTGGACATCATCGACTGGAGCGTACGGGTGCGCAGACTCCGCTGAGCTGTCGTCGGGGAGGTCGGCCCCCGTGCCGACCTGTGCTGTTCTCGGGCCGGTGCCCCGGTCGTTCGCGACGTCGGCCCAGCGGTCCATTCGCGACGGCAACGACACAGGCCGGCGCGGGGGCCGGCCTCTCCAACTACCCCACATCCACCCCCGCCACGAAGACCTCCGCGCGGTCGGCGGTGCCGGAGTAGAAGCTCAGCACCATCTCCCCACCGCCGAGGTAGTGCGCCCCGGCGTAGGAGTTGTCGCCCGCGCGATGCGGCGCGTAGTCGGGCGCGGGCAGCACCGCCAGTTCCTCGAGCTGCCGGTCATTGCCCACGCGGTAGAGGCGCGTGTCGCGCCAACTCCCGCCGCCATCGGCCTCGGGCTTCGGCTCCATGTAGCGGCCCACCACGTAGAGCGTCCCCTCGGCCTGCGTAAGCATCGGCCCACGGATGTCCAGCGGCTGCTCGTGCTGCTCCCACTGCGTGTAGGGCGGCCGGGCGGTCTTGAGGGGCGTGCCCGCGCCACCCGCTGCTTCGCGCCGCACGAACGCCACGAGCGTGCCGTCGGCGAGGAACTCGATGTCCGTCTCGTTCGCGCGCTCGCCCTCATGGATCACCGAGATTTCTTCCCAGCGCACCATGTCCGTCGAGCGCAGCAGCGGCACGTAGTCTTCATGACCGTCCTGCGGGTTGGTTTCATGACCGTCCTGCGGGTTGGTCATGTGCGTGGCGACCCACATTGCCCCGTCATGCTCGCGCGGGCGCCAGAAGCGGTTGTGGATCGGGTCGAGGACCGTCCCCGGCGACCAGTCTTCGCCATCTGCGGTGCTCCACGCGACGCTCTGGAAGTGATAGCCCCGCGTGGCGCTGCGCAGCTCGTCGGGGAAGTCCGGCGTGCGCGTGGGCCCGAGGACCCAGAGCCGCCCACCGAACTCCGCGAGCTTCGGGTCGCGATCGTCCAGCACGCTGGACAGCAGCGCAACCTGCTCCCAGCTCTGCAGGTCGGCCGATGCCATCACGCGGATCTCACCGTCGAGGCTCCCGTGTGAGGTGGCGCTGCGGAAGCAGACGTAGTAGCTGCCGCGGAACAGGCGGATGTCGGTGAACGCGTTGTGCCGCCCGTCCTCGTAGACCGTTCGGAGCCACTTGATGCGGTCGCTCATGATGAAGGCCTCCTCGCAGTGTCGGGCCTGACGATACCGTCCTCGCTCGCCTACTCCAGCGCCGCCAGCGGGTTGTGATCGGTCGCGCGGTCCTTGACCGCCAGCACGGTAACAGGTGCGATCGAGTGCTTCTGGAAGATCATGTCACAGCCGAGGCACAGGCCGATGGCGATGTTCAGGTCGGTCCCGGCCATGTTGAGTACATCCGCCTGCCCGGCGGGGTTGCACAGCGCGCCGGTGGCGCCGGGAACGAGATCCTCCGCCTGCAGGCCATGCACCTTGCAGTCAACGGCAGTGATCTCGAAGTTCTTCCCGAGCCGCTCGGCGAGCTTCTCCGCCTGCTCTGCGAAGCCCACACAGTAGGCGATGCCTATGTTAATGACGCCCATCCGGTGCGCGAGGTCGATGAGTTGATCGATGCGCGAGCCGCCGGCCTTCTTCGACTCGAGGATCGCGCCAACGAGGACTCGATCCATCTCATCGTAGAGTTCGGCCGCCTGGCCGCTGTCCATCTCAAGCATGGTTGTGCCTCCCGCGGTCTGAGTGATCGACGCGTGGCTCGCGTTCTTTCGCCACCGGAGCGCGAGGACCTGCCGGCCTTTTCGTGCGACGGCGTGGCGGTGCCGCTCGCGACCGGCCTCGACGGCCTGCGCGAACTGCAGGTGGATGCGGGCTACGTCGCGGCGGCCGAGACGGGAGAGTGGCTGAATCGCAAGGAGGTGTGACGGTAGTCGGCGTAGAAACAGCAATCAGGTGAGTTCCCAGAACGGAACACTCCGCGATCTGTGACGTGCCATTCTACTGCCGAGGGGGCTGCATCATGAAGCGAGGTTTCACGCTGATCGAGCTGTTGGTCGTGATCGCGATCATCGCCATCCTGGCGGCGATCCTCTTCCCGGTCTTCGCGAAGGCGCGTGAGAAGGCACGCCAAACGTCCTGTCTGAGCAACACGAAGCAGATCGGCCTTGCGGTGCTGATGTATGCGCAGGACTACGACGAGCGCCTGCCGATGCAGCAGCACGTAGCGCAGTCTTCTGATGCGCTTGAGCTCATCCGCCCGGAGGGCAACAGCTTCTGGTGGGTGCGGCTCCAGCCCTACCTGAAGAACGACGATATCCTGATCTGCCCGAGCGGCCGCCTCACCTACATCTACGCCCAGCCCGCGGGCGCGAGCAGCTCGACGCGTATCGACGTTGATGTGGACTACGGGTGGAACTACAACTTCGTCTATGTTCAGCCGGTGAAGCTGGCCAGCATCCCTGAGCCCGCCAGCACGATCTGCGTGGTCGAGCAGGAGGGGCAGCTGGGCTACGGCCGCTGGTTCAACGTGGCCGACACGGGCAGCAGCAACTACCCCTGGCGCTACGACCAGCACAACGGCGGCGCGAACTACACGCTGTGCGACGGCCACTCCAAGTGGATCAGCGGCGAGGTCGTCCCGCACACCTACGGAGCCTACGGCCCCTACGCGCAGCGCGACTTCCGCATGGACCCGGCGTGGCCGTAGCGATCGAGGCGCACCAACCGGACAGAACTGCAGCGGCGCCGCCGGCGATGGCGGCGCCGCTTGCGTCTGCGGACGACGGCGCTCAGTCGGTCCAGTCGAGGATGACCGCGCCCGCCTGCGTGCGGTCCTCCATGAGCATCGCGTAGGCCGCGGGGGCGTCCTGCCAGGCGAAGCGATGCGTGATGAGGTGCCGCGCGCGCACCTCGCCAGCAGCCATGAAGTCGAAGAGCAGCTCCGTGTTGCGATGCGGCGTCCACTGGTTGTACCACGTCTCCACCGGCGGGTGCGAGCCGTTGTGGGCGCCGATGATGGTCAGGCTCGGCGAGTTCACGAAGTCGTGGAAGTCGAACTGCGTCTTCCCGCGCGGGCTGGAGACGATGACGATCCGCCCCTGCTTGTGCAGCAGCTCCATCTCCCGCGGGATCACCGACGGCACTCCCGTGACCTCCAGCACACAGTCGAGCATCCGCCCGCGCGTCGCCGCCTCGACGCGCTTGCGCAGGTCCTCCGCCGCGCCATCGAGCACGAGGTCGAAGCCGCACTGCTGAGCGAAGCCCCTGCGCAGAGGCGAGAGATCGATGCCGATGACCGGCCGCGCGCCGCTGATGCGCGCGAGCTGCCCGGCGAACAGGCCGATCAGCCCGAGGCCGTAGACCGCGACGGACTCGCCGGTCTGGACTTGGCCGCGGCGCACGCCGTTGAAGGCGATGCGCCCGAGCATCCAGAGCGTGGCGACCTCATCGGCGATGGCATCGGGGATAGGGAAGAGCTGGCTCGTCGGCATGACCGCCCACGCGGCGTGGCCGGCACCGGTGGCGACGCGATCGCCGACCGCGAAGCCCTCAACGCCCTCGCCGACCTCAACGATGCGGCCGACGTTGCAGTAGCCCGGGCTGCAGGGGTAGCTGGTGATCTGATCCCACTTGGAGCCCTCGGGGAAGTCGGCCATGAGCATGGTCAGCTCGGTGCCGGTGGAGATGGCGGTCTTGGAGGTGCGGATGAGCACCTGCCCCGGCCCCGGCGTAGGCATCTCAGCGGCCTGGACCTCAACCTTGCGGACATCAGTGAAGATGACTTGGTGGTTCATTGCGGGCTCCCTTCGGTCTCTTCGGTGGGCAGTCCGGCTTCGGGCATGACCTTGAAGATGCGGACGAACATGTCCGGATTGTGCCTGTTGTGGAATTCGTTGAGCGGGATCAGGTCCGGCTCGCAGGTTAGCTCGTCGCCGAGCAATGGCAGCAGCTGAGGACGGTACTTGTCGAGGTGGCGGGAACTGACGATTATGTAGTCGGCACCATGCATCCGGGCGTACTCAATGACGCGCTCAAGGCTGACGTGGGGCAGTTCATCGTGGCCGATGTCAGCGTAGAACGCGACGACGGTCTTGCGCTCGAGGGCAACATCTCCTGGTTGCGCATGTTCCGCCAGCCAGAGGCCAGCAGCCTTCTCCTCGGTCTCGACCTCCCCGTTGAATGCTGCCTGGACGAAGTCGAGGTCGGGCTTGAGCTGGAACAGTGCCACGAACACGACCGCGATGATGATGCCTCTGCGGAATCCATCGCGCGTGACTTCCCCGTCGCGAGTAGTCCGGCTGTACCACCGACCGAAGCTCGTCGCCCCCGCGCCAGCCCAGCATATGCCGATCACAAGATAGGGCAATAGATGCCGAGGATGAACGAGTTGGGCCAGTGGGGCGGCTGTGAAGAAGAATAGCCACATGCCGGCGAAGATGATCTCGATCTTCCATCGCCCGGTTCGCCACCGCTCTCCGAACAACCCGAGCCCAATCAGCAGCCACAGTCCGATGTCAATAGTCTCTGGCAGCACCACGGCGACCTGTTCGTAGAGGTTATGAACGTAGCGCTTGGCCTGGACCTTCCACGTCAGGCGCGGCGGTTCGACACCGATGTCCTCGACCCACTCGTCAGGCAGGCGTCCGCTAGTGACCTCGCGCAACTCCTCGGCCTCGCCCGAGAACATGGGGTCATACTGGAGGAGGGCGCTGGGAGCACTGGTATCGTGCACCGCCCCGCGCATTAGGGTCGTCGGAACCGCTATCGTGGCGAATCCTGCGGCCATAATGGCTGCTGCCGCGAACAGCCGCCGTCGGACCGGTGGGTTGAGTACCAGGATCACCGCCAATGCACCGAGAACGCCAGCCAGATAGACGGCCGCCTCTGTCCGCACGCTGTAGGCAATCCCGAAAAGGAGGCCAGCGCTAGCATGCCAGCCGAGAGCGTGATCACGCCGAAGTGCTACGGAGAGGCAGATCAGTGCGCCAATGAGAGCGCACAGAGTAGGGGCTTCTTTCATGCCGTCCGTCGACGTGAGTATCAGATGTTGGTTGACGACAGCGAGGGTGAGTGCGGCGACACCGGCTGGAGCGCCGTAAAGTCGGCGCACCAAGATCCAGATAAGTAAGAGCATGAGAGTGCCCGTCAGAACAGACACTGTCCGAGCTGCTCTGTCTTCTGGGATGCCCAGTGCCAGTGCTGCCGCTATCAGGGCGGTCAATCCTGGCCGTCGGTCAGGCATCTCCCCCTCTATGAGCCTCGTCGCTGCGAGGGTGTAGCCCACCTGATCCGCATTCCCCACGTAATCGTGCAGCAGGAACACGCCCAAACGCAGGCCGAAGCCCAGCGCGAGAAGTGCTACCACGTACCATGTGACACGCGAGTGGCGTTGTGGGCTCTCGCTCGGAACCGCCAATGGCGTTGCCTCTGTCATGACAATGCCCCCTATGCATGTGCCCTGGTCTGAGCAGCTCGGGAGTCCCGCTCAGTACTTCCCGTATTCGTCGACCGTCTCGACCCATGCGACCAGGTTCTCCCACTTCGCGTCCGCCGGGACCTCGTCGCCGGAGACCATGATGTAACCGCCGCCCGCCATCGCCTCATCCAGGCAGCGCAGGGCCTCCTTGCGGCATTGATCCGGCGTCCCCAACGCGATCGGTATGGCGTCGAAGTTGCCCATCACGCAGATGTCGCGCCCGTAGAGCTGCTTCGCCTCGCGCAGGCCAATGTCGCCCTCGTTCGGCTCGAAAGTCTCGACGAAGTGCGCGCCCGCATCGACCATCGCGGGCAGCAGCTTGCGGATGCGTCCCAGCGTGTAGAGCCCCATGAACTTGCCGGGCACCTCGCGCACGCGCTCGCACACCGCCGCCACGTCCGGCGCCACGAAGCGCTCGAACATCTCAGGGCCCATGTGCGAGCCGGTCGCCCAGCAGATGTCGTACCAGCCGACCTCGCAGGGAGAGGCCAGAAATGCCTCCGTGCAGAGCATCGCGTGCTCGCGGAAGACCTCGCGCACCGAGTCGATGACCTCCGGCGCGTCGTACAGATCGTAGAGCAACTCCTGCATCCCGCGCCAGTGCCCGAGCATCCCGTAGACCGACGAGACCGCGACGCTCGCGATGCCGTCGCCGCCCATCAGTTCGTGGGCCTCGGCGGCCGTGCCGAACGCCGGGCCGGTCGCGCGCGCGATCTGGTCCTCGTAGTAGCCGCGGATGAACGCCCAGTCCTCGATGCGCTTGACGGGGTACTCGGTGCGCTTGTGCGTGAGCGGATCGTGCGGGATCATCCCGGTCACGTCGATCGCACGCAGCTCGCCCTCCGGGCCGCGGTAGATCGTCTCGGTGACGGTGCGCGTGCCCTCCTCCTCCAGCAGCCGCGACTCGCTGCTGTAGGCGCTCTCGCCGGCGGTCGCGTAGCTCACACCGATCGGTCCGCGGAAGTGCGTGGAGCCGAGCTCCTGGTGCACCTCAAAGACCGCGCGCCAGTCGCTGCGGCCGAGACGCTCATGGGCATAGCGGCCGTGGATCAGCGGCGCGACGGGCACCCGGTCGGGCGTCTCCAGGCGCAGGGCGGTCAGGAACGCCTCTTTGCGGGTCATTGCGCACCTCCGGAAGCTCGCGCGGCGCAGGCCCGGGCGACCTTCACGATCGCCTCGGCCGCGTCGTCGATGTCGTCTTCGCTCCAGCGCTCGTTGAACGCCAGCACGCAGAGTTGCGCGACGCCCTGCTCGGCGTTCGGGCACAGGCCGGTGTGATACGCGACCGGCTCCTCGCGCCCGACGTCCCACGGGAAGTTTGTGCTGCCGAACGCGATCCTATCGCGCAGCGAGTCGAACTCATAGAGGAGCTTGCCGATCCAGCCGCCGGAGAGAGGCACGCCCTCGGCCTGCACCAGTTGGTAGAAGCGCTCGCGCGAGACGCCCAGCACGTCGCTGTCCACGCGCAGCGGGAAGTGCCAGTAGCTGTGCTCGGCGCCCTCGGTGCGCTCCGGCGGATGCACGCCGGGGAGGTCCTGCAGCAGTCCGACCAGCCGATCGCCGAGGCGCTGGCGCGTCTGGACGATCCACTCCAGGCGGTCGAGCTGGCTGCACAGGATCGCGCCCTGCCACTCCGTCATGCGGTAGCATGGCGCGATGAATGCGTAGCGCAGGCGGTATGCGCGGTCCTCGGTCCAGTCGCAGCCCTTGTCCACGTAGACGGCCGCGCGGGCGCCGAGGGCCTCGTCGCCCGTAATCGTCACGCCGCCATCGCCGCACTGCAGGTGCTTGGAGTCCTGCAGGCTGAAGGCGCCGAGGTCGCCGATCGTACCTACGAGTTGCCCGCGGTAGTGCGTCAGGTGCGCCTGCGCGCAGTCCTCGATCACGCGCAGGTCGTGCTCGCGCGCGATGGCCATCAGCTCGTCCATCTCCGCGGGTTGCCCCCAGCAGTGCACGATCACCAGCGCCCGGGTGCGGTCGGTGATGCGCTCGCGGACGCTGGCCGGGTCAAGGTTGAACGTGTCGAGTTTGAGGTCCGCGAAGACCGGCACCGCACCGCACAGGACGATCGGCGCGACGGTGCCCATGTCCGAGAGCGGGGTGGTGATGATCTCGTCGCCGGGCTCGAGGTTGAGCGCGCCGAGCGCGACGTGGATCGCGGAGGTGCCGGAGGTCGAGGCGGTCGCGTGGCCGACGCCGTAGAGGTCCCGGAAGCGGCGTTCGAACTCGTAGACCTTGCTGCCGGTGGGGAAGAATGCGGTCTGCTGCTCGATGACGGCGCGGAGCTGTTCGAGGTCCGCGGGCCCGAACGGCGCGCGGGCCGGGAATGGCTCGGTGCGGACGGGCGTGCCACCATCGGTCGCGAGCGTGTCGGCATTCGACGCCATGCGCTACGCCTCCTCACGGCTGGTTGGCGTGGGGTTCGGCGTGGGGGGAGTGGAGACCTCCGCGCACGGCCCCCCCCGTACGACGAACGACCCGTGCAGCGAAGGCGGGCCTGTTCGTCAGGGGAGGTCTGCGCGCCTCGGCGCCGAATCATCACCTGACACCGCGAGACACCCGATCCGGGAGGACGATAGCTGTGAAGTGGGCTCTGTGCAACGAGATCGTGAAGGAGTTCGAGATAGAGAAGCAGTTCGAGATCGCCGCCGAGCTGGGCTTCGATGCGCTGGAGATCGCGCCCTTTACGCTCAACGACTGGGTGCAGGAGATCACCGAGGATCAGAAGGCGCGCATCCGCAAGGCCTCGGCAGATAGCGGCGTCGCCGCGGCGGGAATCCACTGGCTGCTCGTCGGCCCGACCGGCCTGCACATCACCGACCCTGACCCGGCGGTGCGCGCGAAGACCACCGCGTACTGCCAGGACCTCGTGCGCTTCGGGCTGGAGATCGGCGCGACCTACGAGGTCGTCGGCTCACCGGGCCAGCGCGCGCGCATGGATGGCGTCACCTACCACGACTGCTGGGAGTGGTTCAAGGAGGCCATGGCCGCGTCGGCGCAGGTCGAGGGCGCTGAGGACTTCAAGGTCTGCATCGAGCCGCTCGCGCCGGACACCAACAACAACTTCCTGTTCAACCACCTCGAAGTCGTGAAGATGTGCCGGGAGATCGACCTGCCGAACGTTGGCGTGATCCTCGACACCTACTCGGGCCTGCAGACCGAGAGCGACCTGCCCGAGGCGATCCGCGAGACCGGCGACCTGCTCATGCACTACCACTGCAACGACCTGAACAAGCGCGCGCCGGGCTGGGGCGATGTGGACTTCCGCCCCTTCATGAAGGCGCTGGTGGACATCGACTATCAGGGCTACGCCTCGATCGAGGTCTTCGACTTCGACCCGGACCCGATCGAGCACTCGCGCAAGGGCCTGGAGACGCTCAAGCAGGCGCTCGCGGATGTGAGCTGACGGTCGGCAGGCTGGAAGCCTGCCCCACAGGTGAGCGTGGGCTGCGAGCCTGCCCCACAGGTGGCGCGGGCTAAGAGCCTGCCCCACAACTCACAGAATCACTCGTGGCGCAGGCTTCCAGCCTGCGGTCGTTTGGTGGTCTACCGAACCTGAACGATGGGTCGAGCGTCAGAAGGCGCGGAGCGTCCCCCGATGCAGTGCCGGCGCCTCCCGTGCGACGCACATCCGCATGGGAGGCGCCACCCATGCGTGAGCTCACCCGATGAGGCGGAGAGGCATCGTGACCGGAATCGGCTACGACGACATCTTCCTGACACACGGCGTCTCCGAGCACCCCGAGCGCCCGGAGCGGCTGCGCGTCATCATGCAGCGGCTCGAGGAGACCGGGCTGCTCGATGAGATGCTGCGCATGCCCGTGCGCGCCGCAACCGTCGAGGAGCTCGCGGCGCTGCACGATCCGAGCTACGTGGATGAGGTGCGCCTGCTCTCGGAATCCGGCGGCGGGGACATCGACCTCGACACGCGCGCCACAGAGGGCACCTGGGACGCCGCCTGCGCGGCCGTGGGCGTGTGCATCGACTCCGCGCGCGCCGTCTACGATCGCGACCTGGACAACGCAATCTGCCTCGTCCGGCCGCCGGGACATCACGCCCGACCGAGCACCGGCATGGGCTTCTGCTTCTTCAACAACGTGGCGCTGGCCGCCGAGGCGCTGATCCAGGACGGCCACGAGCGCGTGGCGATCATCGACTTCGACGGCCATCACGGGAACGGGACGCAGGAGATGTTCTACCACCGCGGCGACGTGCTCTACGTCTCCCTGCACCAGTCACCGCTGTTCCCCGGCACGGGCACCGAGGACGAGGTCGGCGTGGACGAGGGGATGGGGCTCAACGTCAACCTGCCTGTCCCGCGCTACGCCCAGGACATTCACTACCTGCGGGCCTTCGACGAGCTGATCCTGCCGCTGCTGGCCGCGTATGAGCCGGAGATGATCCTCGTCTCCGCTGGCTTCGACGCGCACTTCCGCGACACGCTCGTGCAGCTCGGCCTCACCGCACGCGGCTTCTTCCTGATGACCGTCGGGCTGCTCACCGCCGCCCGCGAGCTGTGCGACGGGCGGCTGATGATGGCGCTGGAGGGCGGCTACGACCTGCAGGTCGGCCTGCCCGAGTCGGTCGATGCCACCGTGCGCGCGCTGATGCGCAAGCCGGAGGCTGACTGGAGCCCGCTGGAGCCGCAGCCGCATCCCGAACAGACCGCCCGGGTCTCCGAGGTGGTTGACGCGATCATCGCCACGCACCGTGAAAGGCTGGGCTGAGCCGGGGCGCACCAGGCCGGCTCCTGAGCGCCGATGGACTCGCATACCCTCGAAGTGTTGGAGTATCCCAGGATCATCGCGCGTCTCGCCGACTGCTGCGCCTGCTCGCTGGGCAGGCTCGGGGCCGAGCGGCTGAGGCCGCGGAACGACGCCGACTGGGTCGTCGAGCGCCTGGCCGAAACCGGCCAGGCGCGCATCGTCCTGCAGGAGTTTGGGCGCCCGCCCTTCGGCGGCGTCGGTGACACCACCGAGCTACTCAAGCAGGCCCGCGCCGGGCGCGTGCTGGAGGGCACGGAGATCCTGCGCGTGAACGCCAACGCCCGCGGCGCGCGGATGGTCGGCAGCTACTTCGCGCAGGCCAGGCGCGATGCGCCACTGCTCGCGGAGTTCGCCGACCGCCTCGGCGTGTACCAGGAGCTGGAGGAGTGGGTCGAGCGCGCGATCGACGACCACGGCGCGGTTCGCGACGACGCCTCCCACGAGCTGGTGCGCCTGCGCCGCAGCGAAGAGGATCTGCGCGCGGAGATGCAGGATCGGATGGAGAGCGTCCTCGACCATGCGGCGCGCTCGGGTGCGGCGCGCGAGCGCATCATCGTGCAGCGCACCGGGCGCTACTGCATCCCCGTGGCCTCGTCGCACCAGTCGCGCGTGCCGGGGATCGTGCACGATCGCTCGGACTCGGGCGCAACGGTCTTCATCGAGCCGCAGGAGGTGGTCGCACGCGGCAACCGGCTGCGCGAGACCGAGCTCGCGATCGGTGAGGAGATCCGCCGGATCCTGCGCGAGCTTTCGCACCTCATTGGCGCGCTCTCGGTGGCGCTGGAGGCCGACCTCGAAGCACTCTCGGTGCTGGACTTCATCGTCGCCAAGGCCAAGCTGGCGCAGCAGATGAGCGCCACGCAGCCGGCCGTGCGCACCGACCGCATAGTGCACCTCAAGGGCGCGCGGCACCCGATGCTCACCGGCGACGTCGTGCCGATCGACCTGCGCATCGGCGACGCGTTCACCACGATGATCATCACCGGGCCGAACACCGGTGGGAAGACCGTCGCGATCAAGACCGTCGGGCTGCTGAGCGTGATGGCGCAGTCGGGCCTGCACATCCCCGCGAACCCCGGCAGCGAAGTGGCGGTCTTCGAGGAGATCTTCGCCGACATCGGCGACGAGCAGTCGATCGAGCAGTCGCTCTCGACCTTCAGCTCGCACATGACGCAGATCGTGAAGGTCATCCACCGCCTCGCCGCCCACGAGCGCCGGCACAAGCAGAAGAAGGTGGACGCGCCGGTCAACGCGCTCGTGCTGCTTGACGAGGTCGGCGCGGGCACCGACCCGACCGAGGGCGCGGCGCTGGCGCAGGCGATCATCGAGCGCCTCCACGCCAGCGGCGCGATCACGATCGTCACCACGCACTACAACGACCTCAAGGGCTTCGCGTACTCGACCGAGGGGATCGAGAACGCTTCGGTGGAGTTCGACGTGCGCACGCTGCGGCCGACCTACCACCTGCGCATCGGCGAGCCGGGCGCTTCGAACGCGTTGCAGATCGCTCAGCGGCTGGGGCTGCCGGGGGAGATCACGCGCCGGGCGGGGGAGTTCATCGACCCGGACCAGGTCGCGTTCGAGGACCTGATCAGGCGCGTGGAGAGCTCGCGCCGCGCGATGGACCGCCAGCAGACCGAGGCGTACAAGGCGCGCGTCGAGGCCGAACGGTTGCAGGTGCAGCGCGAGGAGCAGATCGAGGACCTTGAGCGGCGGCGCGAGGAGGCGCTGGAGCAGGGCTTCAGCGAGGCGCTGGACATTGCGCGCGAAGCGGAGGATGAGGCGCGGGCGATCATCGCCGAACTGCAGCGCCAGCCGAAGCAGTCGAAGATCACCGAGGATGGCCGCAAGCGCCTCTCTGAGATGCGCCAGAAGGCCAAGGAGCGGCTGCAGGAGGTGCGGCAGGAGCGCGTTGAGCGCGAGAAACGGCGCGCGCAGGCCGCGGAGGAGTCTGCCGAAGCAGCCGCCGAGGCAGCCACCGAGCCGGAGGTCGCGCAGATCCACGCGGGCGATCGCGTGCACGTGACCTCGCTCGGGCGCGATGGCGAGGTGCTGCGCGCGCTCGACAGCGGCACGGTCGAGGTGCGTGTGGGGAACATGACCGTTGAGACCACTGCGGCGGACCTCGCGCCCGCTCGGGAGCAGGTCAGCTCGGAGGCGCAGGAGATACACAAGCGGATGCAGACGCGCAAGTCGATGGACCTGGAGGAGGAGATCGACGTGCGCGGAATGACCGTGGACGAGGCGATCGGCGACCTCTCCAAGTGGCTCGACGACGCGATGCTCGCGGGCGCCACGCACCTGCGCATCATCCACGGCAAGGGCACCGGCGCGTTGCGCGAGGGCATCCACGACTACCTGCGCAAGCAACGCTACGTGAGCGACTTTACGCTGGCGGACCTGCGCGAAGGCGGGACGGGCGCAACGGAGGTCCGGCTGTAGTCGCGCTGGCGAATGTCGTTATGGAGGGGCGGCCCTCGCGCTGCGCCGTTTGCCGCGCGAGGGTGAGGCGCCGCCAGGCGCCGAAGCTTCCTTGCCCGCCCGCCGTTTGCTCTCGGAGGACGAACGACGGGCTGGCAAGGAAGCTGCCGCCCTCGTAGACGGCACTCGGGCGTCACTTTTCCCGCCGCCGGGGGCGGCGTCGGGAAAAGCAGCCCCTCCACACGACTCACTGCGATCGATTCCCGTTGATGCCTCGGCAGTTTGTGGGATATGACTTAGAGTCTGTCAATCAGGAGGTTGACGCTCATGCGCATGAACGAAGACGCTGAACTTGATGGCGTGCGATGCGTGGCGGAGCTGATGTGCGTGGCCGCGCGCACCGCTCCGAAGGCCTGCGGGATCGATCAGATCGTCACCGCGATCGTCGAGAGCGCCGATGAGCGCGGGGAGATCGCGCAGCGCATGAGGGAGATCGGGCAGCGCTGCGAGGCCCCGTTCTTCTCCCGCGACGCGCAGAACCTGCTGGACGCGCAGATGCTCGTGCTCATCGGCACCGGCACCCGGCGACTGCGCATCCCCGGCTGCAGCTTCTGCGGCCACCCCGGCTGTGCTGCCGCCGAGGAAGCTGGAGCGCGCTGCGCCTACAACGCCGGCGACCTCGGCATCGCCACCGGCTCAGCGGTCGGCGTGGCGGCCGACCATCGCGTGGACAACCGGATCATGTACACCGCCGGGAGCGCCGCGATCGAGCTGGGCCTGCTGGGCGAAGACGTGAAGATCGCCTGGGGCATCCCGCTCAGCGCGAAGGGGAAGAACCTCTTCGTCGACCGGAAGTGAGCCGGGGCTCAGGTGACGAAGAACCAGCCGACCGCAACGCCGATGAGCATGGCGATGAAGGCGCCGCCGAGGACCTGCACGAGGTCCTCATGCCTCGGGAAGACCGCGTACACCGGCCGCCAGAGCGCGCCCGTGAACGGGATCATCATGATGCCCCCGATCCCCACCGCGAACGCTACGCCGACGCCCACTTGCCCCAGCGCCTCAAAGGACGGCGCTTCGGCTGCCTGGGAGAACAGGCCGGGCACCACGGTCAGCAGCTTCATCGCGCCGAGCCACGCGAGGCCGAGCATCGCGAGGTAGATGAACACTCCTCCGAACGAAGTCGGCGCCCAGAACTGCGACGGGCGCGGGTGGACCGGCCCGAGCTGCTGCCCGCAGCAGTACGAGCACTCCTCGGCGTCCGGCCAGTTGTACTGACCGCACTCGGCGCAGCGACGCGTATCCTCGCCGCCGCTCGGCGTCGTGCCCTCGAGCGGCAGGCGGAAGTCCATCGCGCCCGGACCGACCGACTCCAGCCGATGGCTCCCGCAGGTCTCACATGCGACGGCGTCCGGGGCGTTGCTCGCGTGGCAGTCGAGGCAGACTCGCGCGCCGCGAGGTCGGCGCTCACGCTCGCGCCAGCGCTCGCCGGCGACGAGTTGTTCTGCGGCCGCGATGGCGTCGATGTCGGTTCCCGCGCGCAGCAGCTCGACCGCCCGGCCCTTGCGGCCGTCCGCCCAGTGCTGCTCGATCTCCTCGCGGCGGGGATGTTCGGCAAAGTCGGGGAAGTCCTCGGGGCCGATGGCCATGTCCGGCGCGGGGCGCTCGCGAGGCAGATCAGGCGCACCTGAGGGCGCCGTCCCCATCCGGGCTTCGAGCCGCCGCCTGCGCGCGGAGTTGATGCTGTATCCATGCGCGATGGCATTGACGAGCAGCACGAGCAGCAGCGCGCCGACGCCGCTGGCGAAGACGATCTGCGGCTGGGGCGCGAAGTGCAGCGCGGCGCCGATGGCAAGTGTCACGGCGGCGATGCCCAACAGGCAGCCGGTGAGGTGCCGCATCGTCGGTCACTCCCGCTGCGTGGGTTGCTCGCGGCCCCCGGTCACTCCCTCAGCGCCTCAAGCAGCTCCGCCACACCCGCGAGCACGATCGGCTCGGTCTCCCCGCGCAGTGGCAGGCCACCGTAGTAGTCGAATGACGTCTGCACTTCGTAGCCGCCGCGCGCGATGGCGCTGGCGGTCGCGACGTAGCCGACCATCCCGTTCGTGTAGGCGGGCACGATCGTGTGCTCGAAAGGTGAGTCGCGGTCGATCCACAGGGCGTACTCCACCAGCACCTCGCCCGGCAGCCCGACGATCACGCCGGGGCCGATGCGCAGCGCGGCGGCCTTGAGGGGTCGCGTCAGGCCCGTCGCGCCCTCTTGAGCGAGCGTCAGGAACTGCTCGCGGCGCTTGATTCGCCACCGGAGGACCTGCTCCTGCACCGCGTCGCCGGCGGCCTCGGCCTGTGCGTGCTGCTCGCGGAACTCAGCGATCTCCGCCTCGATCCGCGCGACTGACGGCGGGTCTTGCAGGGGCATCTCGATCGTGTGCGAGGCCGCGGCGAGCGTCACGTCGCCCAGCGCCTCAGCGTCCTCGAGCGCGGAGATGACCGCGCCACCGACCTTGCAGCCGTGGCTGCGCACCTCCTCGAAGGTGCCAGGCCGGCCGCGTACGGCGTTGATGTCGCCGCAGCAGCCCTGGGCGTACATCGCTGCGCAGCCCGGGTGCACGGCCTCGATCGCGGCCTGCGCGGCGCCCGGCCAGTCGGCGGAGAGGAGGTAGTTGTCGCCGCCGAGCACCACCGCGTGCGCCGCGTGGGAGAACCAGGCGGCGAGGACGTCGCCCGCCTCGTCGCGGACCGCCATCACGTCCACCCACGGTGCCATCGGCCCGCGCAGCGGCACTCCGAGCTGCGGCTCCTCGTGCGCCATCGCGCGGCGGTTGTAGCCAACGTTCACGTCGCGCCGAGCGAAGCCGACGGTTGCCGGCCGCATCTCTCCCGCGGCGATCTGCGCGATGGAGACGAGCTTGCTCGCCAGCACGCTCAGGTACTGCTCGTTCACGAGGTCCTCGCCGAGGACGCCGTGCGTGAGCGGCCCGGAGTGCGTGTGCGAGTTGCTGATCAGCACGTTCGCGGCGGGGACGCCCGTCGCAGCCTCGATGCGCTCGCGGACCGGATCGACGAAGTCGTAGTTGAAGCTGATCACGTCGCAGGTGATGAGCAGCACGCAGGTCTCACCCGCACGCAACGCGAGCGCCTTCGCGTGCAGCGCATCGTGGACGCCTTCAGCTCCGTGATCGCGGCTGGCGTAGCCGCCCATGAACGTCCCGAGCGGAGGCGTGATATCGATCGTGGCGGTCCCGGCATAAAGCTGCGGCATCACTGCGCCTCCTCGGCGATCAGCACGAGCGTCTCCGTCAGCCAGCGTGCGCTCTCCGCCATGCGCTGCGCATCGACCCACTCGTTGACGGTGTGCACTTCGGCGGGTCCGGTGGCGAGGATGATGCTCGGGATCCCGTGTTCGTTGAAGACGTTCGCGTCGCTGCCACCGCCGCCGCGCTCCATCTGCGGGTCGAAGCCAAGGCGCTCGCAGGCCCGCCAGGCGTAGTCGAGCACCTGCTCATCACGCGCGACGTCGAAGCTGCGGTAGGTGCTTGTGACGCTCGCCTCGGCGGTCGTCTCGTGACGCGCCGCCGCCTCCTCGAACGCCCGGACCATCAGCTCCCGCTGGGCCTCGAGCTTCTCGTCGCTGTGACTGCGCGCCTCGCCGCGGACCACGGTCAGCTCAGGGACGATGTTGGTAGCCTCGCCGCCGCGGATCACGCCGATGTTCGCGGTCGTTTCGAAGTCCAGCCGCCCCAGCGGGAGCTCCGCGATCGCCTCCGCCGCGACCTTGATGGAGTTGAGGCCGCGCTCGGGGCAGACGCCTGCGTGCGCGGCGATGCCGCGCACCGACCACTCGAACTTGTACGCGGACGGTGCCGCGTGGGTGATGACCCCCATCGTCCGGCCGCCGTCGAGCACGTAGCCCATGCTCGCCTCGAGCGCGCCGTAGTCGAGCGCCTGCGCGCCGCACAGGCCGATCTCCTCGGCGACCGTGAAGATGACCTCCAGCGGTGGGTGCGGCAGGCCCTTATCCAGCAGGTGGCGCAGCGTGGCGAGGATGATCGCGCAGCCGGCCTTGTCATCGGCCCCGAGCACCGTCGTGCCGGAGCTGCGGATGACCGTATCCTCGATCTGCGGGCAGATCCCGCAGCCGGGCTCGACGGTGTCCGTGTGCGCGTTGAGCAGCACCGTCGGCGCGCCGGAGACGCCCGGCACACGGGCGATCAGGTTGCTCGCGTTGCCCCCGACGGTCGCGGCGGCGTCATCGGCGCGGGCCTCAATGCCCATCTCCGCGAGCCGGTCATGGATTAACGCGTTGACCTCGGACTCACGCAGCGACGGGCTGTCAACGCGTACGAGTTCGCAGAACTCCTGTGCCATCGCGTGCGGATCAATCATCGCGGCAGTCCTCTCGGAGGCGTCTTCACGCGTCTCGGGCTGCTTCCTCCCCGGAACCGCGCGGACCTGCCGCCGCTCACAGAAGTGCGGGCTGGTCGGGCGGGGGAGGGCGGTGCGTCGCCAGCAGGTGAACGATCGTGTCGATCGCGCCCGCACCGAGGATCGGCTCGGCGCCCTCCGCGATCAGCAGCCGCGTCCCTTCCGCCTGCGGCCGGTCACAGTGCCAGTCGCAGGCGAGGACCACGCGGCCCTGAGCCCGGGCCTCCCGGGCGGTCTTGAGTGTGCCGCCGGTGAGCGTGGACTCCACCGCCAGCACGCCGCGCGCGAAGGCGCTGGTGAGGCGGTTGCGCGCCATCAGCCTCGCCGCTGAGGGGTGGGCGTCGGGCGGGAACTCCGAGACAATCGCGCCACTTGCCGCGATCCGCCCTGCCAGGCGCGTGTTGCGCCGAGGGTGGATCTGCCGGATGCCCGAGCCGAGCACCGCCACCGTGCGCCCGCCGGCTCGCAATGCGCCGCGATGCGCGCACGTGTCAATGCCGATCGCCAGCCCGGAGACGACGGTCAGCCCGTGCTGCGCGCAGGCGGCCGCGACGTCCGTAGCGACGCGGCGGCCCTCGGCGGTCGGCTCGCGCGTGCCGACGATGGCGAGGCCCAGCGTGTCGTCGGGCGCCAGCTCGCCGCGTACGCAGATCACCGGCGGAGGGGTGCGCGCGTCGCGCAGCGCGTCGGGGTAGGCAGGCTCGAAGGCGCACACGACCACCACGCCGTCGTCCGCGAGCGTTCCCAGTTCGGCCTCGATGCGGTCGCGGTGGGCGCGGGCGTCGGTGGTGATGGCCTCGATCTGACCGGGCTTCAGTCGCAGGCTCGGCGCCGCCAGCTCGCCCTCAGGCGCCGCCAGCACCGCCGCCGCTGAGCCGAAGCGCGCGAGCAGGCGCATGAAGCCCGCCGGCCCGATGCGACCCGACCACGCCAGCGCGGTCCAAGCGAGGCGGTCCTGCTCGTCCGGTTGCGGGCTGCTGATGCGCATCTCTCACACGTCCCGTCGCCAACCGAAGCTCGTGCGCACCGCCGCGAGCAGCCGAACGTCGGCCGCCCCCGCGTGCAGGAGCATCTTCCCGGCCTCCTGCATCGTCGCGCCCGAGTCGAAGATGTCATCCACGAGCAGCACCCGCAGGCCCGCCACTTCGTCGGGGGATGCGACTGCGAACGCCTGTGCGATGTTGTCCCGTTTCGCGCTGACGAAGGTCAGTTCCTTCTGAGGAACGCGATCCTGCGCGGAGATCAGCGCCTCAGCCACCGGCAGCTCGGCCTGCGAGCCGATCGCCCGCGCCAGGAAGAGCGCGGCCGAGTCGGTCGCCTCGGGGTCCGACGGCGGCACGGGCACGAGCACCTCGCAGTCGCGGTAGGTGCGCGACTCCATCACGCGCCTGGCCATCAGACCCGCGAGTCTGCGCCCGGCGGGCTCGCTGTCAAGGTACTTGAGCTGCTCGATGAGCTTGCCCGGCACCCCGCCCGGCGTCTCCTCACCGGGGCGGCGGTAGAGCCCGAGCGCCCAGCCACGGAACTGCCCGGCCTCGATCGGGTAGCCGCCCGGCACGCGCCGCGGGACGAGCACCGCCTCCCGCGGCCGGCAGCGCCCGCACTCGCAGCGCCCCTCAGCGAGGGGGTAGCCGAGCGCCTCGGAGAGAATCGCGCGCAGGCAGCGCCGGCTCGCCACGAAGTCCTCGACCTGCGCGACCTGCTGCAGACGCACGCGGCGGATCGCGTCCGCCTCCCGGCCCCAGCGCTCCAGCGTCTCGGTGCTAAGAGAGCCGTGCGGCTCGGCTCGCAGCCAGGCATCGCCGCGCGCGAGCACCGTCACCGCACCCGCGTGGATCAGCGCCTCGACGCCGAGGTTGACCTCCTCCGGGCGCAGGCCGGTGCGGGCGGACAGCGCGTTGAAGCGGAGTTCCTCGCCGCTGATCAGCGCCTCATAGAGGCCCAGCAGATGGCCGGCGTCGAACGCCGATCGCATCGCGGCACGTTCCAGACGAGGCGTCTCATCCCGCTCGTGGACGAGCACCGCGATGGCGCCTTCTCCGCTCGCGACGTGCATCTGCCGGTGCAGTAGCTCGAGGCTCGCGGGCATCCCGACGATCGCGCTGACCGGGATCGGCGGCCAGCCGGGTCCGGGTTCGAGCGCGCCGGTGGTGGTGATGGCGCGCAGACCGCCCTCGCGGAAGCGCCTGAGCGCCGCGCCGAACTCCCGCGCGTTGAGGTTCGTCATGTCCAGCGCGTCGAAGCCGCGCTCGTCGCGCACCAGCGCCGCGAGCCGCTCCGCCTCCACGCGCTCGCTCGCATGGATGACCGCGCGCTCGGGGGAGTCGGCCAGCAGGCCCAGCAGGTTCCGGTCCGCTTCCGGCTGGCTGCCCACGCGCCGGGCCTCGATGCGAAGACCGGGGCGGTCGAGTTGGCCCAGCGCAACGTGGCAGCCGTCGAGGCCGAGGCGGGCGATCAGGTCTTCGCGGGCGGTCAAATTGGCGACGTCCGCGAGCGCCAGCACGCTCCCCGCCTCCGGCACGAGGCCCGCCGCGTGCAGCCAGGCGAGGTCGTAGCGATGCCCGTGCATGCTCGCCCGGTGCGCGTCCTCGATGACGAGCAGGCGCGGGGCCAGCGCGCGCGCGGCAGCCATCAGCCGCGGGTCGGCAAGGCTGCGGCCTGAGACGAACGCCGCGTCCCACTTGCCCCCGGCGAGCTGCTCCGCGAGGCCGCGCAGGTGTTCGTCTTCGAGGCGGGCGTGCAGGGCGCAGGCGACGAGGTCGAGCTCCCCCGCGAGGGCCTCGGCACGGCTCTGCAGGTCGCGCTCGGAGTCCGCGACCACCAGCAGTGGCCGCAGTCCCGCCTCGGCCGCGAGCCGCCACGGAAGCTCGCGCTCACGCCAGTCCGGGGACACGAGGAGCGCGTGGCCGCCGCCGAGGAGCGCCTCGATGACGCCGCGCGCGGCGGGAGTGAGTTCCCGCCGCGGGAAGCGTTGGCGCATGATGTCGTCGAGCGAGTGATCGGGACGCATGCATGACCCCCGCGCGTGTATGCGCCAGGGGCAGCCGCCGGACCTCCTCGCGACGCGGCACTCGCTCGTCGGCTGCAGGTCGCGACGAGGCCCCCGACGAAGCTGCCTGTGAGGTGAGATGATGCCCGACCGGAGTGATGACGTGCCTGAGATTGTGGAGCCGATCGACCTCCCGGATCGGCCCTTCACCGCGCGGAACCTGGCGGACTACCATCAGTGTCCGCAGAAGTTCCTGCTGTCGTGGTTCGTGCCGCGGGAGGAGACGCAGCGCTTCCTCGGCGGGCCCGCAATGCTCCATCAGGCGCTGCGCGAGGCGCTGGTTGATTGCCACCGCCTCGGCGGTCCGGCTCAGGTCGATCCCGCGCGGCTTGCGGCAGTTTTCGACGACGCCTGGGACGGCTCGGTCTGCGCCGACAGCCTCGAAGAGGAGCGGCTGCACGCCCAGGGCCTCAAGCTCCTGCGCGACTACCACGCCGGCGACGTCGGCCGCTCCGCCGAAGTGATCGAGGTGGACCTGCGCATGGAGGTGGAGCTGGGCGGCCACCGCTTCGTCTCGGTGGCCGACGTGGTCCTCCGCGAGCCGGACGGTAGCGTGAACGGCCTGCGCTGGCTCTCCGCGCGCAAGCCGCCGTCGGCCGAGGACATCTTCGACAGCACCGGCTGGGGGCTGTTCTTCGCCTGCATGAGGGAGCAGTTTCCCGACGAGGACGTGTCCGTCACGATGTACTCCCTGCGGCGCGGCGGCGGGCACCGCGCACGCTTCACCGACGCGGAGCTGGAGGCGCTCGCGCGGCGCGCCACGCGCGTGGCCGACCGTATCCGCGTCGCCACGGAGTTCCCGCCGAAGCCCGACATGCACTGCCGATGGTGCCGCGCGCGAAGCAGGTGCCCCGCGCTTGGGTGATCGGCGATGAGGCGCTACGCAGCGTGGGTGGTCGTGTGTGTGCCGGTGCTCCTCGCGAGCGCTCCGGCGGCGCCCGAGCAGCGGCACATCCTCACCAGCGAGCACCTGCGTGTGCTGCACTGGCCGGAGCAGGTCGAGCTGGGGGAGATCGCGCGCGACGCCGGCAACGAGGCCCTCGTGCGCCTGGAGAAGATGCTGGACATCGAGCTTGACGAGCGCATCGACGTGTACATCGTGCGCTCGGCAGCGGAGTTCGATGAGCTGACCGGCGGCAGAAACAAGCCGTGGACGATCGGCCGCGCGCTACCGGGGATGATGCGCGTGGTGGTGAAGCCGATGGGGCCGCAGCGGCTGCCCAAGCTCATCGCGCACGAACTGGCGCACGTGATGCTCGACCTGCGGATGGGGGAGAGAGCGGACGTGCTGCCCCGCTGGCTGCATGAGGGCATCGCGAAGTACGCCGCCGACGACTTCGATGAGGCCGAGCGGCAGGTGATCGGCCGCGCGGCTCTCGCCGACGAGCTGCTCACGATCGATCAGCTTGAGGGGGCCTTCGCCGGCAAGCGCGAGCAGGTGGACCTGGCGTACGCGCAGAGCTACACGCTGGTGGCGTACCTGAGCGAGATCACGCCGGGGCGGGGGATCAGCCCGCTGCTGGATCAGCTCGCGCAGGGGCGCGACATGCGCCTGGCGCTGGGCCTCGCTTTCCACCGGCCGGTGCCGGAGATGGAGGCTCAGTGGCTGGAGAGCCTGCACACCGCCTACCTGCGCGACGTGGCCCCGCCGCTGTCCGAGGCGCTGATCGGCGCGCTCTTCGTCGTGGCGTTCCTGATCGCGTGGCTGGTGATCCGCCGCAGGTCCGCGCGCATCCGGGAGCGAATGTTGCGTGAGGAGCAGATGCGCGAGGCGCTGCGATGGCTTCCGCCGGGGCCCTACACGGTCCTGCCGCCGTACGGAGCGCCGAGCCCGGACGGCGATGACGAGCCGACGATCGAGTGACGGGAGGCTGACAGGGTGCAGGGCTTCATTGAATACGTTCGCACTGTCTGGCTGGGACCACTGCCGCTGAAGCTGCTTTACGCGATCTTCGCGGCGGGTGGCTTCGAGCTGATCTACCTGTTGACCAGCCGCATGATCCGTCGCGCCGTCGCCCCCGCCCTGCGCCAGGACGCCGGCCGCGACCCCTCCGAACGCGTCAGGCGCCGGAAGATCGTCCTCGGCCTGCCGCTCGCGGCCAACCGCGCCGTCTGGTACTCGATCGCGCTGCTGATGATCCTGCGCATCTTCGGCCTGCCGACCGGCGCGGAGCTGCTGCCCGTGCTGGGCCTTGCGGCCGTCGCGGCGATCGTGATCGGCCTGCCCGCTCTGCGCGACAGCCTCAGCGGCTGGCTGATCACCTGGGAGAACCTCTACGCTCCCGGCGATCGCGTCAGCATCGGCGAGCACCGCGGCACGGTGGTCGAGCTGTCCCTGCGGACAACGACCGTGCGCACGCGCGACGGCCGGGAGCTGGTCATCCGCAACTCGCAGGTTGAGCTGGTCTCCAACGATGGGCAGGGAGAGGAGTAGCGGGGGGGGGCGTCAGCAGTTCGCGGCAAGCAGCGCCGGCAGTTCCAGGAGCTCCGGCAGGTAGAGGTGCGCGCCCTCAGGTGGCGGGGGGCCGACCTTGATCGTCACCATCCCCAGTTCCGCCGCGGGCAGCAGGTTGTCCTCGGTGTCCTCCAGCAGTGCGATCCGCTCCGCCGGCACCCCGACCGCCTCGATCACGTGATCGTAGCTGCGACACTCGGGCTTGGGCATGCCGCCGGTCGTCTCGATGTCGAAGACATCCGCGATCAGGTCGGCGACTCCGAGGGCCGTGAGCGTCCGCTCGGCGTAGACCGACGGGGCGTTCGTGAAGACGTAGAGCCGCTGGGGGAGCGCCGCGAGCATCGCGCGCAGCTCGGGTCGCGGGCGGAGGTACTCCTCGACGGGAACGCGCTCGATCGACCCGGCGAAGAACTCGCGTTGGGGGATGCCGAGTTCGATCTCCAGCCCGCGGGCGGTTGCGCCGTACTCGCGCCACGTCCGCACGCGCAGGCGATCGGCCTCCTCCCAGGGCATGTCAAGCCGCTGGGAGATGAAGTGCGTGATCGTGCGGTCGCCGGCCTCCAGCAGCCCCGACTCCGGGTGGTAAAGCGTGTTGTCCAGGTCGAAGAGGATGACGTCGATCCCGTCCATCAATTCCTCACCGCGCAAGGTCGCCCTCGCTCGCCTGTGCGCTCAACGCAAAGGGCGGGCGCACCTGGCGCCCGCCCTTGTTCGCTCAGTTTCGCCGCGGCCCGTGGCTACTGCACGAGCCCGAGGTCGCGCATCGCGGCGCCGATGTGCTGCTCCCACTCCGTCACGCCGAGGATGCCCAGACCGGTGTCAACGTGCTGCTCCGCGGCGTCCCAGTCCTGGTCGGTGTTCGCCCGGCGGGCCGCGGTCAGCACCTCCATCGCCTGCGCCTTCGTCGCCGGATCAGTGGTCCGGAGGGCCTCGGAGGCCGCGCGGAACTTCGCCTTGATCGCGACCTTCTTCACCACGTTCGCGTAGCTCGGGTCGTTCGCGGGTATCTCTGCGTTTATCTTCGCGAGCGACGCGGCGCTCATTGCGAGCGACGGAGCCGCGCCCGTGGTCATCGTGGCCGTCGGCAGCGTCTCCGGCGACATCGGCCCCGTGTCCACGGTGTGCGTGGTGGGCGGCTGCGCGGTCGTCGTCGTCGCCGTGGTGGTCGGAGGCGGCGTGGTCGGGACCGTCACGGGCGGGCGCGGGGGCGTCGGGAGGGAGATCGCGCCGCTGGTCTCGATGCGCCCGGTGGCCCTGCCGCCGGTCATCATCTGCACGAGGTTGTCGAAGAGGTCGTTCGCCATCGTCTCGCGCCGTACGAGGTAGTCATCCTCGGTCAGATCGCGGGAGTTGTTGAATGCTTCGAGGATCAGCAGCCGCGCGCCCTGACCGGCTACGACCACCTCCGGCTCGTTGGTGACCTCCTCCGGCACCTCGAGGATCTCCACCGTCGAGCCGCCGGGCGGCGGAGCAGCGGTCGTCGGGACAACGGTCGTCGTGGCCGGAGGCGCGGCGGTAGTCGTCGTCGGCGTCGTCACGGTCTCATCGCCCGTCGTCGGGCTGGAGAGCACCGGCTCGTCGGCGATCATGATGGGCTGGTCGGGGGGCGTCGCAGTCGTCGTCGGCGTCGTGGTCGTCTCGGTCGGCTCACCGATCACGGTCACCGGAGCGCAGGTCGCGGTGGGCAGCGCGTCCTTGAACTTGCGCACCCACATCGCGCCGAGCATCTCCGGCGTCATGACGTTGGCCTCGGCCTCAGCCGGGTACACCGCCACGATCGCCTCTCCCGCGATCATGACCGTCCAGCGGCCATCCATTTGCTCCAGGCTGACCTCGAGCGATCCCGGATCGTCCGTGGTGGCAAGCAACTGGTTGACCCGCTCATCCACCGCTGCCGCGCGATGCTGCACGGACTCATACGTCCCCGCCTCGCGGACCCGCGCGACGGTCTGGCCCCCGACGATTATTTCAGCCGTCTCCTGGGCAGCGCAGATACTCATCGCGCCGAGGAACGCGAGTGCCAATACGATGGATCGGCCTCGGAGCATGGAGCCCACCCTCCTCACGACTTCACTGCAGCCTGCTTGTTTGGTGGCCGGCGTACGTCCCTCACACCAGCCCCTTCGCATCATACTTGACTGCTTCCGCGCCCGTCAAGTTCCACGAAGCCGCCCTCCACGCGCGCCCCACGGCCTCCTGGCGCGCCGCAGCGCGCCTCACACACGTACGAAGCGCACGCGCGCGGACGTGCCTTCGAGCATCTCAAGCGCACCCGCTGCGCCATCCATCCGCCAACCCGGCGGCGGCTGCAGCTCCCCTGCGACGCCCTCGGGCAGCCCCACCGCCACCTCCACGCCGCCCTCACCATCCGCCTGCCAGCCCACCGCGACCTCCCCGCGCACCGTCTGCACGGTGCCGGACGCCTGCGCCACGAGGTCCGGCCGTGGAGCGATCAGCGCCCGCGTGAAGCCCGGCGCAGCCGCGCGCACGCCCAGCAGGTGATCCTGCAGGATCGCGCCCGGAACGGCGGACCACGCGTGGCAGAGGCTGTCGAGCTCATCGCCGCCGAAGGTCTCCCACCACGTCGTCGCGCCCGCCCGCGCCATCCCGCCCCAGAGCGTGCGGATGGCGCCGAGCATCTCCGCCTCCATCCCCGCCAGCGACAGCGCCCGGAAGAGGTACACCCACGCGTAGGGGCTGCAGCGGCACAACTCCGGGTCGTCGGAGAGCACCGTCTCGAGCAGCCGCCTGCGCCGCTCCGGCGGGCAGACCCCCGTCACCACCGCCAGCGCGTTGATCTGCTGGCTCACCTGCGACGACAGCTCGCCCTCCACGAGCGCGTCCGCGTAGACGCCGCGCTGCACGTCGAAGAACGTGCGCTCGATGTTCAGCGCCAGCGCCTCCGCCTCGCCGCGCACGTGATGCGCGCGAGCGTTGTCGCCGAGCGCCTCGGCCAGCTCCGCATCGCACTGGAGCGCGCGCAGCATGAACAGGTTCAGGCCCGCGCTGATCCCGCGCCGATCGAGGCCCGGGTGCGGGAAGTTGTGCCAGCCCAGCCCGGGGTGGTCGATGAACAGCGTCGCCTCGCCGCTCGCGCGCATCGCGATCGCGTCGATCTCCAGCAGGCCCGTCGCGCCCATGCGCTCGCGGTACCAGTCGAGCAGCCGCTGCACCACGCCGCCCAGCCTCTGCGGCACCGCGAGGTCGCCCGTCTGCCACCACCAGTCGCGCAGCGCCCACGGCATGATCAGCGTGTAGTCAAGCAGAATCTGATCGAGGCTGGAGAAGATTGAGGCCGGAAGCTGCCCATTCTCATACTGCGCCGGTTCGGCGGAGAGCAGCAGGTGTCGCAGGTGGGTACAGTCGCCGGTCATCGCCAGCGTCCAGAGGCCGATCCAGGTTGCGTCCCCCCAGTACGCCGCCTGCTCGCGCGTGGGGCAGTCCACGTGCACCTCCTGCGTCCCCACGCGCAGCGTGTGCACGGTGATGTCCCAGGCCTGCTGCAGCTCCTCATCGGTGGTCACCAGGCTTGCGCGCCAGTCGAGGTCCGCTTCGCGCCGCACCGCGCCAAGGCGGTGGATCGTCACCGGGCGTGCCCGCGGGCCGTCGAAGCCGCGCAACACCACGTGAACGTAGCGCAGCCCGTGCCAGGCGTAGGTCCGCCACGTCTGCCGGCCCTCGCGGGTGATGTAGCGCTGCCCGTACCTGCAGCCCTTGCGGAAGCACCACGGGCGGCCGTCGCGCATCAGCTCCGCGGGGGACAGCTCGATCGTCGCGCCCGCCGGGACGTCCACGTCGAGCGCGAGGTGGCCGACGATCTCCCGCCCGAGATCAAGCGTCACCGCGAGCCCCCGGTCGGCGGGCAGCTCCAGCGTCAGCGGGCCCTCGCCGATAAGTCCCGTCGCGAGTTCCGCGTGCAGCGCCTCGTCCACGGGCTCCAGCGGCTCTTCGTCGAGGAACTCGGTCAGCTCAGGCTCGTCCCCCAGCTCCGGGCTCTCCGCGCCCGCCCACCACGCGCCGGCGATCGACACAGGCCCCACGTGCCACTCCGCCAGCAGCGGCCGGCGTCGTGCGAAGAGCTTCCGATCCGGCAGATCGATCGCTCGCGCGGCCTCCCAGGCCGAGTCGTCGAAGTCCGGCGCCAGCCAGCCCGGCGGCTCCTTGCGCGCGTCGAAGTACTCAGTCCACGCGACCGCGCCGCTGCGGCGTGGCACCTCGCGCGCCCATGCCTCGGACGGCAGCGCGCGCCAACTCTCGTCGGTGCCGACCGAGTGCGCCGCGCCGTCGGCGTCCTCCCACCGCAGCTCGGCAATGACGCCGGGGCTGCCCAGCGGCCGCGAGTGCGACTTCACGCCCCACCAGTGTCCGAGCACGCAGACGACGTTCGCGCCGGGCTGCAGCAGGTCGGTCAGGTCGTAGGCGTCCACCGGCCGAGTCTCGTAGACGTAGGGACCCGGACCGCGGCCCACGTAGCGTCCGTTCACCCACACCGCGTAGCTGGTATCCGCGCTGATGCGCAGCGTCGCCTTCATCGCCACCTCGCCGACCTCGAAGGTGCGGCGGAGGTGGCAGTATGAGTTCGCGTATTCCTCCTCGATCCAGATCCACCGCGCGTCGAGCTTCATGAACGTCCTCCCGTCGGTCACGGTGCGGTCCTGCCGGGCCTGTTCCGCCTCACGAACGCCCGGACCTCCGCCAACACGCCGCCGTGCCGTTCTCCCCCCTCTCCCCCTTGCGAGCGCAGCGAGCCAGGGAGAGGGGGGGCGGGGGGGTGAGGCGCCGTCACGGTTGACGCCACGCCGCCTCCCGCCTATCATGGCAGCACGTCGCGCTCACGGGGAACATGCGAGCCATGCGCACCGTCTTCCACTCAGAGCAACTCGGCTACACCGGCCACCAACTCCGCTCGCACTGGATCTACGAGACCTTCGGCATCCAGGGCGACGTGATCGTGGCCTTCCGTGGGCCATGCCGCGTTGAGCTCAGCGAGATGGTGGACCGCGAGGACGTGCTCGCCGGCAAGGACATTCGCGCGGCGGAGATGCTGCACCTGATCGCGGAGCACTTCGACCGCGACCTGATCCGCGCGGTCCTGCGCCAGCGGCTGCTGATCTGCACGATCGCCGAGCGCCTCCAGCGGACGCCGGGGGTGCCGGTCCTGCGGCGCGATGGCGACGACCTGTACGTGGACGAGCGCAAGCTCACCGTCTCCATCGCGACCGCATCGCCAGTCTCGACGCTGATCCATGTCGGGATCAACGTGGACGCGAGCGGAGCGCCGGTGGCCGCGGTCGGGCTGGGCGAGTGGGGGATCGACGTGGACGCGCTGGCACAGGAGTTGCTCGGTGCATACGCCGAGGAAGCCGAGGACATCTACCTTGCGACCTGCAAAGTCCGAGGGGTTCAGTGACCCGATGACACAGGAAGACAGGTCGGTTGCGGGGGCGAACACCGAAGAGGGCCCCAACGCCTACGGCGCCGCTCGCGAGGCGATCGCGGCGCAGGAGCGCGAGGAGGCCCGTATCGCCGCCGAGGCTGACACGAGCCTGCGCGCGCCGCTGTATGAGATCTTCACCTCGATCCAGGGCGAGGCGCTGTTCGCCGGCTTCCAGCAGATATTCATCCGCTTCTGCGGCTGCGACCTCGGTTGCCCGTGGTGCGACACGCCCGAGGCGCAGCATGACCCGCCGGCGGAGGTCTGGTGCCAGGCGCGCCCCGGAGTGCGCGGCTTCAGCATCGCGAACCCCGCAGGAATCGATGAGGTGCTGGGTGCGGTGAAGCGCATCCTCAAGCATGACGAGGAGGGCGCGATCCACTCGATCGCCCTCACCGGCGGCGAGCCGCTCATGCATGCCGACTACGTCTCCGCCCTCGCCGCGACGCTCCGGCCGCTCGACCTGCCGATCATGCTCGAGACCAACGGTCAGCGCCCCGACGACTTGCAGAAGGTCCTCGGGATGATCGACTGGGTGGCTGCCGACTACAAGCTCGACAGCTCCATGGGCCGGCCGCTCGATGACGACGCCCGGCGCGAGTTCCTGCGCCTGGCGCAGTACAAGCGCGCCTTCGTGAAGATCGTGGTGACCGACCAGGCGACCGAGGAGGAGTTGGAGGAGGTCTACGCGCAGATCGCGTCGGTCGATCCCGCCTGCCCGGTGTTCATACAGCCGGTGACGCCCTCCGGCGGCGCTCGACCGCCCGGCGGGCTGGAGCTGATCCGCTTCCGCGCGCTCGCGATGAAGCGCCTGCGCGACGTGCGCGTCATGCCGCAGATACACAAGGTGCTGGGGCTGAAGTGAGGACGGCGGGGAATGGAGAAGCGGCGCCAGACACGGCTCGCCTCACCCCCCGGCCCCCTCTCCCTGTCGGCGCAAACGGCGCGCCGAAAGCGGGAGAGGGGGAGAACGACGACGGCGTTGCCCGCGGGGGAGGCGCTGTTGGGCGCACGACGCCTCACCCCGGCGACCTCCTCGCCAGGGGCTCGTCGGTCGCCACCCCTCTCCGTGCCGGAGAGGGGAGGCGCTGTTGGGCGCACGACGCCTCACCCCGGCGACCTCCTCGCCAGGGGCTCGTCGGTCGCCACCCCTCTCCGTGCCGGAGAGGGGAGACGGAAGCCGGTGGGGCATCGAAAATCCGAGCCGCAAACGTCCCCCCCTCCGGAACGGAGGGGGTGCCCGAAGTGTCGTTTACGAGGCGCTGTTGGGCGCACGACGCCTCACCCCGGCGACCTCCTCGCCAGGGGCTCGTCGGTCGCCACCCCTCTCCGTGCCGGAGAGGGGAGACGGAAGCCGGTGGGGCATCGAAAGTCCGAGCCGCAAACGTCCCCTCCTCCGGAACGGAGGGGGTGCCCGAGTGTCGTTTACGAGGGCGGGGGAGGCGCCGTTGGGCCGTCGAGGGCCGGGGAGGCGCTGTCATCGTCACAGACACCACACACATGAGAATCGGGATGACCACCACAATTCCTGTTGAGGTGATACTCGCCGCCGGGCATGAGCCGGTGGACCTCAACAACATCTTCATCACCAGCCCCGACGCAGCCGGGATGGTCGCGCAGGCCGAGGTGGATGGCTACCCGCGCACCGCCTGCGCGTGGATCAAGGGCATCTACGCCGCCACGCTGCGCGAGGGTATCCCGACCGTGATCGCGGTCACTCAGGGCGACTGCGCGCAGACCCATGCGATGATCGAGACGCTCAGCGAAGAAAACGTGCGCATCATCCCCTTCGCCTACCCCTACGACCGCGATGAGGAGCTGCTGCGGGTGCAGATCGAGCGCCTCTGCGACCACCTCGGCGTGAGCTGGGCGGAGGCCGAGACGCAGCGCGAACGCCTGCGCCCGCTGCGCGCGAAGGTCGCCGAGCTCGATCGCCTCACCTGGCGCGACGGCCTTGTCAACGGGCGGGAAAACCACTATCATCAGGTCAGTTGCAGCGATTTCAACGGTAGCCCGGAGCGATTCGAGGCCGAACTGGACGAGTTCCTCGCCACCACGCGGGGGCGTACGCCTCGTGAGTCAAGCGTCCGCATCGGGATCGCGGGCGTGCCGACCATCTACAGCGACCTTTACGAGTTCATCGAGGGCCTCGACGCCCGCGTGGTGCTCAACGAGATCCAGCGGCAGTTCACGATGGCCGACTGGGTCGACTGCGGGCTGCTCGAGCAGTACCGGCGCTACACGTACCCCTACCAGCTCGCCGGGCGGCTGGCGGACATCCGGCGGCAGATCGATCTACGTGGGATCGACGGGCTGATCCACTACACGCAGGCCTTCTGCTTCCGGCAGATCCAGGACCTGCTGCTCAAGAGGCACCTCGACCTGCCGGTGCTCACGATCGAGGGCGAGGGTCCGGCGCGGCTGGATGCGCGCACGCGGCTGCGCCTGGAGGCCTTCGTAGAGACGCTTGTCGCGCGGAAGAGGCACTGACGGCGGGGCGGGCCGCACGGTCGCCCGCGCCTTGAACGCAGCATCAGAACGCAGCAAGGCAAGTCAAGTGAGGTGAGTCAGATGCGCACCACGAGCACGCTGCCGGCGGTCATCCTGCTGATCTGCCTGATCGCCACCGGAGCGCTGGCCCAGGACTTCATGGGCCCGAAGCTGGAGGGCACCGTGACCCTCCGCGGTGGCCAGCAGATCGCCGGCGTCATCCTGACCGCGCAGCTCGGAATCGTTGACGGCGCCGAGATCGGCTCGCGTCTGCGCGATGGGGGCTACATCGCGGTCAAGGTCGATGGCGATGAGCGCCGCGTGAACGCCACCGACATCGCCGCGATCAACGTGGACTGGTCGCAGACCGGCACCGCCGAGGACCCGAAGTGGAAGATCACGTCGCTGAGCGTCAGCACCCGTTCGGGCGAGGCCATCACCGGCCAGCCCGCGTGGTTGGTGCACGCCACGTCGCTGATCGTCGAGACCCCGGACGGGACGCAGAAGAAGATCTACGCGTTCCCGATGGCCGGCAGCAACTTCTCGCCGGACAACCTGATGGCGTCGATCAGCCTCACCGGTCCGGCGCCCGATACCGGCGAGCCGGCCACCGCCGAGCCTGGAACGGGCGAGGAGCCTGCCACCCAGCCCGACACCGGCACGACCGGCCCGATCATCACGCCCGTTGAGATGCCGCCCGCGGGCGAGACCGGGACCGGCGAACCCGCTACCGGAGTTCCGATCGCCGGCGGCGACGTCATCACCGTCGAGCCGGGGCCCACAGTCGGCATCGGCATCGGTCAGCCGATCATCGAGCCGGTGCCCGAGGGCTCCGTCTTCGCGACCGGCCAGCCCGCGGTGATCACCTTCGAGGTGATCAACCCGGCGACCGGCGAGCCGATGCAGGTTCGCTTCCTGATCGTCCCGCTGCCCGCGCAGTAGGCCGCACGAGAGCGGGCGGAAGTACTTTCGCGGCGGGCGACGGGTCTTACAGTCGCCCGCCGCGCCATGCCTGAATGTTGGTCCTGAGGTGGTGGTGGCATGGCCGCGTCCGCTACCTTGCGCGAGATTCGCTACGTCTGGTTCGACCAGGACGACACACTCTACAGCTTCCGCGACACCATGCACCGCGCCCTGAGCACGTGCCTGCCCATCATCCACGAACACTTCCCGCAGACGCGTGAGACGCTGGGCGTCGCCGAGATGGTCCAGGTGCGCACGGACATCTCCGAACGCGCCGAGCGGGCAGGGCTGGACTTGGTGCAGACCCGGAGGGAAGCGTTCCGGGAGACGCTACTGCGCTACGCGCGCCATGACCGCAGACTGGACGACCTGCTGGTCACGACGTACTACGAGACCCTTCGCGGGCAGATCTGGCCGTTCCCGGACACCCCGGGCTGTCTCCGTGAGCTGACCGCGCGGGGCTATGTACTGGGCATCCTGTCGGACGGCATGTCACTGGTCGAGGAACTCGAGATCGGTGACTTCTTCAGACACCGCGTCTACGCGCACGATACGGGGCTGTCGAAGCCTGAACCGGCTATCTTCGAGCACGCCATGTCGCTTGCGGGAGCGGCGCCCGAAGAGTGCCTGCTGGTGGGCGACAACTGCATCTGCGACGTGGTCGGCGCGCGAGACGCGGGATGGACGGGCGTCTGGCTCAATCGCGAGAGCAGGCTCTGGGATACCGAGGCCGAGCCGCCCGAGTTGATCGCCACGAGCCTCGCCGAACTGCCGGAACTGATCGCCAAACTCAACACCGCCTGAGCCGCACCTGGAGAGCGCTGCATCGATGAGGCTACGCACGAGCGACTACCGACATCCGGCCGAACTGCCTACCTTCGTGGCCTCAGCGTGGCTTGCGATCACGCTGCTGATGCTGGCGGAGGCGCTGATGGTCTGGCTGGTGCTGGCCCGGCCGCTCTACGCCCCCGCCTCGATGGCGCTGGGGATCGTGCTGCTGCTGGCGTTCCACGCCGGCCTCGTGTGGGGGATCGTCGGCATTCGAGGGCACGCCGATGGCCTGCGCAGGGCCGGGCGACGCGCGGGCCCGTCCCGGCACGGGCGCGTCGATCAGGCCGCGGAGGACGCCGCCAGGCGCCTCGCCGCTCCGGGCACCCCGCCGATCTACGTCATCCCGGTCGGCGAGGTGGACAGCTTCAGCATAGCGTGGGGGAGCGTGCCCGACATCTTCGTGACTGAGGGCATGATCCGCGGGCTGGGCGACCTCGAGCTGCGCGCCGCACTTGCGCACGAGCTCGCGCACCTCAAGGGCCACCACGCGCGCCTGCTCACGCTCGTGCGCCTGCCTCTGACCGCGCGGCTCGCGCCGACGCTCCTGCTCGCGCCCTTCGCGCTGGCCTGGCTGGCGCTGCGCTGGTGGGCCTCCGTGGCCGAGCTGAGCGCCGACCGGGGAGCGGCCATCGCCGCGGGTGGCCCGGAGCCGGTGGCGCACTGGCTCTCGGCGGCCATCGGCCACGACGAACTCGACGCGCGCGACGTGAACCTGCATCGCTACCTGGCCGACGGCGCGCAGGAGACCGTCTGGGAGCTGGCCGAGGAGGACCTGCACGTCATCGCGCCGCTCGTCGCGCGCAGGATCATCGAGCTGGCGCGCTTCGCGACCTCGGCGAAGTTCACGGTCTGCCTCGCGATCATCGGCGACCTGAACCTGCCGAGCATCGACCGCCGGCCCGATCCGGCGTCGTCGGGCGTGTTGCCGCACGTCGCGACCGGCATGATCGCCGGCCTGTGGCTCACGCCGATCGCGATCTGGCTGACACTGATCGCTGGCGCGCCTCCGGAGGCGCCGCGCACCACCGTGCAGTCGTTCGCGCCGGTTGAGAGCTTCGACCCGGAGATGGCGCCCGCGACCGTGCCTGAGGCCGAGGCGCCCGCGGGGGCGATGGTCGGCGCGGACGCGGCGCAGGGAATGCTTGAGCTGGCGCGGATGCACAAGGAGCGCGAGGAGTACGATAAGGCACTGCGGGTGCTGCAGGACCTGCTGGCGATTGACGTGGAGAACGCGGAGGCGCACTACCTGCTGGCGTGGACGTGGGTCGGCCTGGAGCAGCCTCAGAAGGCGGTAGCGGAGTTCACCGCAACCGCGAACCTGACCGACCCGTCGGACGAGATGCACAAGGAGGCCGTCGCGGCTCTGGAGCGGATGGAGTAGGCCCGCGCGCCCCCGCGCCCGCCGAGCAACACCAACAGGAAGGACCACCCGATCATGACCCCCGAACAGCAACTCGAGCACCTCATCGGCGATGCGTCGGAAGTGCACTCCCGCGAGGAGCTGCTGGAGAAGCTCAAGCTCGGACGCCCGCTGCGCATCAAGTACGGCGCCGACCCGACCGCGCCCGATCTGCACCTCGGGCACTCCGTCCCGATGATGCGCCTGCGCCGCTTCCAGGACGCCGGGCACAAGGTCGTCTTCATCATCGGCGACTTCACCGCCCGCATCGGCGACCCGTCCGGGCGCTCGAAGACCCGCCCGATGCTCTCGCGCGAGGAGATCGACAGCAACGCCCGGACCTTCGCCCAGCAGGCCGCGAAGATCCTCGACATCGACGCCTGCGAGCTGCGCTACAACTCCGAGTGGCTCGAGGACCTCGGCAGCGACGGGATGATCCGCCTGGCCTCGCACTACACGCTCGCGCGCATGCTCGAGCGCGATGACTTCCGCAAGCGCTACGACGCCGAGGAGCCGATCTCGATCCGCGAGCTGCTCTACCCGCTCGTGCAGGCCTACGATTCGGTGGCCGTCAAGGCCGACGTCGAGGTCGGCGGCACCGACCAGCTCTTCAACCTGCTGGTCGGCCGCGACATCATGCGCGCCTACGGGATGGCGCCGCAGGTGGCCGCCACGTGGACGCTGCTCGTCGGCACCGATGGCACCGAGAAGATGAGCAAGTCGCTGGGTAACTACGTCGGCGTGACCGAGCCGCCGCAGGAGATGTTCGGCAAGCTCATGTCGATCCCCGACGAGGTGCTGCCGCACTACTTCGCGCTGCTCACCGACGAGGGCTTCGACGGCGCCGAGCGGATCGACCGGGCAATGCAGGCGGGCGAGCGGCACCCGATGGAAGTGAAGAAGGAGCTTGCGCGGCGCATCATCGCGCGCTACCACGACCAGGCGGCTGCCGATGCCGCGCAGGCCGAGTTTGAGCAAGTCTTCAGTCGCGGGGAGAAGCCGTCGGAGATGCCCGACCTACCGGTGGCGGCGTGCGACATGGAGGACGGGCGCGTCTGGGTCGTGAAGCTCGTCCGCGCGTGCGGTGGCGCGTCGTCGAATTCCGAGGCGCGACGGCTGATCCACGGCGGCGCAGTGCGGCTCAATGACGAGAAGATCGAGGACGAGGGCGCGAACGTAGAGGTGTCCGATGGAGATATCCTGCAGGTGGGCAAGCGCACCTTCGCGAAGGTTGTACTGACCTGAGCGGGGACATGTTCGGCAGTGACTGAGGAGGCGGAAGACGATGGCGAACGGTGATGACGGCGGCAAGGACGTCCTGGCGGTATTCGGGGCGATGATCCTGGGACTGCTGCTCGGCGGGATCGTAGCCCTGCTGCTCGCTCCCAAGTCCGGCCAGGAACTGCGCGGTGAGATCGGCGACGCCGCCACGCGCGCCAAGGAGCGCGCCGAGGACATGAAGACGCAGGTGGCCACGAAGTACGACGGTCTGCGCTCGCGGGTCGAGGATCACCTCAAGGAGCATGCGAAGGGCGCCGGTGAGGCGACCGAGGAGACGGCGCAGGAGGTCGAGGCGCAGATCGAGCAGTCGTAAGCGCACTCGACACGGAAGCGTTCGCGGCGGGCCCGGCATCCCCGGGCCCGCCGTCAGTTCTGCGGTCCACAAGCTACCGCCGGACATCCAGCGGGGCGAGTGCCGAGACCGCTGCGCCGTCCTCGGCGCGCGCGGTCAGCCGCACGATGTAGCGCCCGGCCGGAACCGCTGAGCCGCCGTCTGAGCGCAGGTCCCACGCCAGCGCCTGCGCGCCCTCCGAGGCCGGTCTGTCCGTCACCACGCGGCGCACAACGCGCCCGGCGATGTTCAGCACCTCCGCGCTCACCTGCGCCGGCGCCGACAGCGTGAAGCAGATCGAGGCGCCCCCCGGGGCCTGCTGCGCGCTGACGCCGCTCAGCGCGAGCATGCTCCCGCCCGGCTCGATGCGCAGCACGAGTCGGCGCGGCCCCTCGGCCGCGGTGAACTGATAGCCTGCGCTCGTGCGTAGAGAGACCGCGCGGCCCGCGTCACGATCCTCCAGCACCACGCGCATCCCGTTCGGCACCGCGGACAGGTCCGGGCAGAGCACCGTGACCTCCTCGCCCGCGGCCGCGCTCACACGCAGCGGCCACTGCTGCGCCGCGCCCGTGTCAGAGCGCAGATCGACCGCCAGCAGCTCGCCCGACGCCGCCTCGAGGGCCAGCTCCGGCGCGCCCGCGATGGGGGGGAGGTCCGGCACGCGCAGCCCTCGCTCGCTCATGCCGCAGAGCGCCGCCGAGTCGCTTCCCGATGCCGTGCGCGCCTCCAGCCGCACTGCCCAGCCATCCGCCCGCGTCGCGGCGTCCACGGCAGCCGCGGACGCGACGGTGCGGCTGAGCGTGGCCGTGCAGGCCTCGCTTGCGTAGAGCCAGTACGACTGCCACGGGCCAAGCTCGTCCTCGGCTCCGATCGGGATGCCCAACCCCGAGACGAGGTCGTATCCGCCGCCGGTGCAGGTCCACGCAAGCTGCGGCACGGCTCCGGACGGGGCCGTCGTCAGGCCGCTGAGGGACACCCGCGCGTTCCACGGCAGCGCGATCATGTTCCATCCCGTGGCGAGCTCCCAGGTGAACGCATCCTGCGGCCACGCTTCGCACAGCACCGCCGCGTTCGTGGCGGCATCGAAGCGCGCCCAGCAACCCGCGCCCGCGTCGGCAGTGGGGTCGGCGTCGGAGTAGGCCTGCGTGGCCGCGTCCCAGCTCGCGACCGCCGACGCGCCGAGCGCCTGCCCGAGCGTCATGCTCGCCGCCGTGCCGGGGAGCGCGACCATCCGCACGCCTGCGGGGAAGCTGTGCGCGAGACGAGTCGCCACGCGCACCTCGACCACGCCCGCGTCGGTCTGCTCCGGCGCGGCCTGCGAGCTGACCGTCACGGAGAGCGTGTATGTGCCGTTCGCCCCCGCGGGCGGTGTCCACGCCGGCTCGCGCGCGGAGGCGTCGTCGAAGCCGCCGATCGGGTCGCCTGACGGGTCGCGCGCCTGCCAAGCGTAGTCGAGCGCTCCACCGGCGCCATCGGTCGCTTCGACCGAGCACTGCACCGCCTCGCCGGGTGCCACCGGCGCCGGATCGGCGCTCGGGCCGTCGGTGATGCGCACGTCGCCCTGCTGGCCGGGCAGCACGGTGACCGCGAACGAGCCGTCGTCGGTCACGGCCGGCTCCGCCAGCGAGCGCGCGGTGACGGCGATCGTGACCGCGAGGTCGGCGCCGGTGGTGTTGGCGGGCGCGGTCCAGGTGGGCGTGGGCGATGCGTCGTCGTCGAAGCTCCCCGCGGTCGCGGTCCACGCGTAGCCGAGCCCGCCGCCGTAGCTGTCCACGGCGGTCACGGTGCACGCGGCCTCACCGCCCGGCTGCACCACCGCGGGCGTGCCGGACGGGCCGCCTGTGATCGTCACGGTGCGCTGCGGCGCGGGGTTGCGGTCGAAGAAGTTCAGCGGCACGCCCGGCAGCGCGTCGTAGAGCTGCGCGTGCTGGCCGGAGTTGAACGCGGTCGCGCGCGGGTTGCCGTAGGCGTAGATCTCCTCGGCCGAGAACCAGCCGTCGCTGTTCGCATCGGCCGGCCCGCCCATGCCCTCGAGCACGTAGTAGACGAACACGTCGTGTTCGAGCTGCTCGGATTCCTGACAGGTCTCGTCGTCATCGGCGGCGGTGATGACCACGCCGAAACCGTTGTCATCAAGGTCCAGCGGGGTCATCTGCCGTTTGCGCTCGATCGCGCGGCGCAGGTCGTCCGCGAAGCCGTCGGCGATCGCCGCGGGCTCAGGCGTGCCCAGGCCCTTCGCCGTCATGCTTGCGTGCGTTCCCGCGCTTGCGGCCTTGATCATGCCCCCGGAGTAGCACGCCGCGATGATGCCGACGAACTTGGTCGTCGGCAGGTCCGCGATCCACTGCCCGAGTTCGTCGTCGCGGATGTTCTGCTCATCGTCGCTCTCGACGAGGAACTCATCCTGCCCGCCCCCCTCGTCGAAGGGCGCGACGTCCGGTCCGCGGGCGCCGTGGCCGCTGAAGAAGAACAGGCAGAGGTCGTCGGCGTCAGAGAGGGTCGCCATGCGCTGCAGCGCGCCCCAGATAGCCGCGCGGTTCGCCTGGCGGTCCACGATGATCGTGATGTTCTCCTGCCGCCAGTTCCCCGCGCCCGAAAGCGCTGCGCCGAACTCAAGCGCGTCGTCGTCGCAGTACGTCAGGTCCATGCCGCTGCCGGCGTAGTCGGCGATGCCCACCAGCACCGCGCGGCAGGTCTGCACACCGTCGCCGGGCGTCGGCGCCGCTGACGTGAGGGTGAAGTCTGCCGCACCGCCACCCGGCACCGCGATCTGCTGCTCGGCAGGGCTCGCGACCGTGCCCGCGAGGTGCGCGCTGACCGCGTATGCGCCGGGCGCCACCGACAGCGCGTAGCTTCCGCCGGCCTCCGTTGTGGTGATGTGCGTCGGGCGATCGAAGCCGCTACCCGCCGGCCGCACCCAGATCACCACGCCCGACGCGGGTTGGCCGTCGCGCGTGACCGTGCCCTGGAGGCCCGTGGAGATGGCGGCGCGCACCGAGAGCCGGTAGCCGCCGGTGTGCTGCGCGCCGTAGGAGCGCACGCGCACGTAGTACGTCCCGCTCGCGGCGAATGTGTGCGTCAGGAGCGAGTAGAGTCCGTCGCCGCTGTCGTCATCTTCGCCCAGCACGGACAGCCCGTCCGTCCCAAAGAGCGTGATGACTGTGTCGTTGACGGCCGCGCTGGCGGTCGCACTCGTCTCGATGCTGCACTGCGTCCCGGCGACCACGCTGAAGCGCACGTAGTCCACGTCGGATGCGGGCTGGATCTCGTGTGTCTGCGCGACGCCGTCCGTGGTGATCTTCCGGGCCTGTCCGGGGCTGTTGTCCGGCTCATACGTGTCGGCGGCCATCGCGGGCGCGCATGCGGTCAGCGCCACGGCGAGCGCGAGCGTGATCATCGTCAACGGGCGGCGGCGCCGTCCCATGAGTGTCTCCTCCTGAGCGTCCTGACCGGTTTGACGTGCGGGCGGGCCTCAGAGTTTCGCATTCAGCGCGATGATCTGCCGCGCCAGCTCCGCACGCATCCGGTCCCGGTCCGCTCCGGTGTGCCGCGCAGCCGCGACGATCAGCAGCGGGCTCTCGCCCTCGACCTGCTCGATCTCGTCCGGCAGCTTCGGCAGCATCCCGGCGGCCGCGTCGAGGGCCGCCTGTGCCCCGGCTGTATCAATACCCCGCTCATCTGCCCGCTCAACCGCCGCTTCGAGGGTCGCGACGTAACGAATGTCGTCAACTCCTTCACGGCACGCCTCCCAGTGCAGCGTCGAGACGATCTGCTCGCCCCGATCGTCCAGCGGGAATGCATAGCCGAAATCGTAGCGCTCGGCGTCCGTGTCATCGAACGGGTCGCCCCCGTAAGAGTTCCACATCCACGGGACGTGCACCCTCAGCGGCGACTGCCACATGTAGAGGCCCTGCAGAATGCGGTTCCACTCGGGCATGAAGTGCGCGCCGCGCATGTTGTGGTAGATCCACAGTTCGTCGCCCGACGCCTCCGCGAGCTGCGCCAACTCCGCGAAGTCGTGCCCATCGTGCAGCCACGCCTCCACCGAGTGCCCGTTGAGGCAGCGGATGTCCACGAACTGATCGATCTCCGCGGTCGGCTCCTCCCATGCCCCCGGGATCATGTGCACGGTCATGTAGTTGCGCAGGGCCGTGTGCGGCCGCACCAGCTTCGAGTGGTCGATGAACGGGTAGCGCTTCGCATCGCCCAGGACCTCGTCGCCATGCTGCGTCAGGAACTCGAACTCCGGGTACTTCGCGCTCAGCGCCTCCAGCTCCGCCAGCGCACCGGCCATCAGGCGGTTTGCCTCGGCGCTCTCATGCAGCGCGTCGGAGGCGTCGCCCGCCGTCAGTCCCGCGACGTCGAGCAGCCCCCCGAGCTTGCGTGCGCTATCGGCCAGCGGGATCGGCCCGCCAAAGCCCTCCTCGCGCAGCACGTCGAGCACAGTGCGGATGCCCTCGAGGCTCCACGTAATCTCACCGGCCTCGTCTTGCTCGAAGACGATCCCGGTGCCGCGCGGCTTGAGCATCCCGCAGCCGTGCTCGCGGATGTTGCGCAGCTCGTTGCGGAACAGTTCGGGCCGCGACGCGGCCTCCGAGCGAGCGTTGTAGTACATCGAGTAACCGTGATCCGGGTGCTCGACCAGCTCGATCGGCAGCACCCTCAACCGCAACGGGACCTGCGTCTCCGGCACGCCGTCTGCGCGGACCGTCACCGTGCCGGCGTAGTCGCCGGGAGTTGCGTCCGCGGGCACGTGCGCGATCAGGTGGAGCTGCTTGAGGTTGCCCGCGGGCAGCCAGAACGCCCGGTTGGGGAAGACGAAGCGCGAGACCGCGGTGTAGTTGCCGGGCGCTCGCCCGATGCGGTAGTCCTCACGCTGCAGCACCCGGCGTATGAGTCGCACGTCCACCGCGGATGCCGGGATGCTCGCCTCGCCAGGGCCGTTCAGGTCGCTGCAGGATACGCGCACGCCGGTCAGGTCGAGGCCCGTGCACAGCATGAACTGCGCGGCCTCGAACTCCCCCGGAGCGGCCTGGATGTCAAGCTCCTCGAGCTGCGCGCGCGGCTGCACCGCCGGATCGATTGCATCGACGGGGTGGTCCGGGAACAGCGCATAGACGACGGTCCCGGCGGGCAGGTCGAAGCCGAAGCGCGTCGCGTCCATGCGCATACGCTGGATCTCGACCGTAGCGTCGCTGATCGGGCGCGCCAGCACTTCCGGCGGCTCCTGCCCCGCGGGCGTGAGCACCGGATCGCCGACCACAATCATGGGCGCTTGCGCGCGGCCCTCGACGTCCACGAGCCGAGCCTCGATGCGCACCTCGCACGCGCCCGGCAGCGGAATATCGAACGCAGTGGCGCTCCCGCTGGCCTCGACGGTCGTGACGAACGCCTCCGCGCCATCCACGCTGATCGCGATCTCCGCGGGCGGCGCGTCGGCGAAGCTGCAGGCGCCGGCCTCCCCGGTCAGCCGCGCGAAGCCCGCCGGCACGCTGAACGTCACGCGCCCCGGCGCGCGCAGTCCGACGCCGCGCTCGTAGAGGCGCCTGCCCACCATCAGCGGCATCGTGCGCTCGTCGATGCCGCGCTGGGCGTCGATCCCGACCTCGCCCAACGCCTGGGCCGAGTCCGTCGCCTCGCAGTCCGTCAGCAGCGTGACCTCGCTGAGTCTGCGTCCGGTGAAGCCCTGCGCGATCTCCTGTCCCGTGCGCACCGTGTCAGAGATGCGCAGATCGTCGATCAGCAGCGGCCCGGGCCCGATCTCCAGCTCCGTCGGCGCCTCGACCATCGGCGTGTCCTTCGCCGACGTGCGGATGGGCTCGCCGTCCACGTAGAAGCGGATCGTGCCGCCCTGCCACGTGGCGGCGACGTGATGCCACACGTCATCCGCCCACGCGGCCGGGTCGTAGTCCACGCGGTGCCAGACGGTCGCGCCCTTCGGCCCGCCGCTCATCGAGACGCCCAGCCGGTGCGCGTTGACGAAGTTCACCCGCAGGTAGTTGTTCGCGGGCGTCTTCCAGCCGACGATGCGGGTCTTGACTTCCTCGTCGGCCGACCACCAGCGCTTCATCCACAGCTCGATCGTCCCCTGCTCGGTGCCGATCAGCCCCTCCACCGGCCACGTGAGCGTCTGATCGGCGTCCACGCGCAGCCCCTGCCCGAAGCGGCCGGGCACGAGCGACCAGCCCTCGCCGGTTGCCTCGCCGGGGCCCGGATCGGCCGTGAGACCTTCGTCGAAGCGCGCCATCAGCAGCGTGTGGTCGTCAACCGGCGCCTCTGCGAATGCCGCCACGGACGCCGCAATGATCGCCGCCGTAGAGAGCAATATGCGGAGGGCTTGGCGCATCTCATGCACTCCCATCAGTTCGCGTGGGCGTCACTTCGCGCTGAGGGCCTCGATCTGCAGCTCGCCGTCGATCCACGCCTTCAGGTCGCCGGGCATGATCGTCAGCGCCGAGGAACTGTGCAGCGCGTCGCCGAGCGGGTCGTCCTGCATCGGCCAGCGCAGCGCAGGCGCATCGGGGTGCATGGCGGACAGGCTCGGGTGCTCGCCCGCGCCCTCGCGCACAAGTTCCCATCCGCGCAGCCACGCGGCGTAGTCGCCGAGGTCGCCGTCGGGATCGCGCGCATCCACGAGCACCAGCACGTCCACCGGTTCGGCGTCGTCGCCGAACATCAGCACGTTCAGACGCAGCTCATCATCCTCGCCGAACGCGAGCGTCATGCGGCCCTCGACCAGTGTGCCGTCCTGCGCCAGCGGCAGCGCGATGAGCCCGATCTGCAGCCCGGCGTACTGCACCGCCAGGGCCTGCCCCGGCTCCACCGCGACCGGCGCGCCACCCCAGTCCACGTTGCCGACGCGCACCTGCTCGATCGCCTCGCGGCGGCCGAACAGCACGCGTGGCTCGCAGATGTACTCGGGGTCGGCGGCGGCCTTCGTGCGCTCCTCATCGGTCGGCTCGCAGTGCAGCCGCCCGAGCACCCGCCCGCCCTCCTGTACGCTGTCGAAGCCCGCGCAGGGCCGGTGCGTGAAGGTCTCGTCGGGTGCGATCACGACGCTGGCGCGGTTGTCATGCGAGTCGCGCACCAAGAGCAGGTAGGGCGAGGGCGAGTGCCCGCCCACCCTCGGCACGGTCTGCGACGCCAGCGACCAGCCCGGCCGCATCATGTGCGTGCGCCGCGAGTTCAGCGGAACCGTGCGGTCGAGGATCGTGTCTTCGCGATTGCTCGTCGCCAGCCCCCGAGCCGCCCGCGGCGGCACGTAGCCGTGCAGCGTGTAGTTGATCGGCGTCAGCCGCGCCTGGTGCTGCTCGTCCTCGGGGCAGTCGCGCAGCGGCGTGCCGAACTTCACGTGCGCCCAGTACGTTCCGAGGCCGTTGCCGCGGAGCAGGTCGCGTGAGTACGCCCGTGATGCAGCCCCGGCCGGGAAGCCGGTCGAGAAGAGGTTGACCGCGAGCTGGTAGCTGAAGTAGTCCAGCGCGCGCTCCAGACGCGCCCGGAAGGCCTCGTCGGGCGTGTGTGCCCAGGCGTGCTCGATTCCGCTCATCGTGACCGAAGTGTACGTGGGGCTGTTGAACTCGTGCATGCCGCCCGCGCTGGTGTGCTCGACCCACTCGTCGAAGCTCGCGACCGCGCGCTCGTGCGCCTCGGCATCGTCGAGGATGCGCGCGAGGGCGACCGTCGCCCCGAGGTTCAGCGCCCAGATGTTCGTGTAGCTCCACGTCGCCCCGTGGCCGAACGCGCCCGCCAGCATCGGCTCGAAGGCCCGCTCCAGCGCGTCGCGCGTCTCGTCCTCCAGCTTCTCCCCGAAGGCCATGTAGGCGTGTGCCAGGCCCGGCGCGAGGAACGAGACCGCGTTGCGGTCCTTCACCCGGTCCCAGTGCGTCATCCAGCGGAAGTTGCCGAAGCGCTCGTCCTCCGGGTCCAGCACCTGGTGCTCGAGCACTCGCCGGATGATCCGGTTCGCCTCGATCGCGTCGTCGATCACATACACGTTGTCGTCGCCCGCGAGCAGCAGGAGCGCGTACTCCACCGAGTGCTGCCCGATCGTGTAGCCGTTGAAGCGCAGGAAGAACTCGTTCCACTGCTTCAGCAGAGCCTCGGGCGGGTCGTAGAAACGATGCCCGAGCGTCTTCAGGCGGTGCTGCAGCCGGATCTCGCGGTCTCTTTGAGCGGCAACTGCCTCGTTCATGTCGGACCCCTTCAGACGCGACTGAACGTCGTGTACTCTTCGCCGCTGATGCGCTCGATGTAACTCTTCTGCCGGTATTCCTCGACCATGGCTTCGTCGAGCGGATAGCGGCCGAACTCGCGCGCCGTGTCGAGCATCGCGCGGTAGTTCTCCGGCTTCACCGCCGGGTGGATGGAGTTGCTCGACGCGAGGATGTGCCCGCCGCCCGGTGAGCCCTTCGCGATGGTCTCTTTGACCGCCTCGACCACCTGCTCGGGCGTGCCGCGCGAGAGCAGCTCGCCGCAGTCCACGTTCCCGCACAGCGCGACGCGGTCACCGTATGCCTCCTTGACCTCGCCGATGTCCATGTGCGCGATCGGCTCCAGCGGGTCGATGGCGTCGATGCCCGCGTCGATCATCGAGTCGAAGAGGGGCCAGATGTTCCCGTCCGTGTGCTTCACGAACGGCGCGCCCGCCGCGTGCGTCACCTCGACCATCTCCGCGAGGTAGGGCTGGATGAACTGATCGAAGTGCGTGGGCGACATCATCGGCGCCTGGCGATGGCAGTAGTCATCGCCGGTCAGGCCGATGTCCGCGCCCATCTCAAGCGCCCGCTCCATCACGCGTTTCTTGTAATCGATGACCATGCGCGACAGTTCGTGCACCCTCTCCGGCTCCAGCACGTAGTCCATGAAGAGTCGGTCCATGCCGCGCAGGTAGTGCGTGAACTCGAAGCTGTCGTGGCCGAGGAAGACGATCGCCTTGCGGCCCTTGAAGCGCTCGATGATCTCCGCCAGCCCATCCAGCCGGTAGTCGGCCTCCGGATCGGGCGGCCGCCAGCCGGCGAGGTCGTCCCAGCTCTCCAGCGGGTGCCCGGCGGGGTAGGGGATACCATCGTCCCCGTAGCCCCACACGATGCCCCACTCATCGCGTTTGTGCGTCGCGTCGATGTCCTCCATCCGCTGGTCCTCCACCACCGTGATGCCATCCAGCTCCGCGTCCACGAGGTCCGCGTAGGTCGCGTCGGGGCCCATCAGCGCGTGCACCACCGGGTCATTCACGATCAGCTCCCAGACGGGAACGCGATCGGGCTGCCCGAGGCGCAGCGCGGTCATACAGCGCTCAACTCCGGTCATCTCCGCCATGCGTCTCACCCTTTCACTGCAGCGGGTGGGCTCTCTGTGCGCGGGAACTTCCGCGCCGGAGGCCCCGACTCCTGTTCGCCGCGCGTGCGTACATGAACCGACCCGCGGCGTCATTGGCCGCGGGCCGGTGGTATTCGGGTGGGCGGTCGGGCTCAGCTCTGCGTCCGCGCGTCCCGCTCGGACTGCATCGAGGCTGCGAGGAACTTGAGCAGCACGTTGGCGTTGTCCACCGCAGCGCCCTGCTCCACCGCCGCGCCGATCGGGCCGAGTGCTCCCGTTACGGACGAGATGAACCGCCCCGGCTCGGCGGAGAGGCTCTTCGACGCCGCGAGTGCCAGCGCCGTCTCACCGTAGCCCATGCCCTGCGTCCGCAGCGACCGCACCGCCGCCTGCGGCACCAGCATCATGTGAGCGATCTGCGCGTCGTAGACCTCCTGCTGCGCCGGCGTGGTGCGCAGGCCCAGCAGGTTCAGCCGCGCCACCAGCGCGTGCCCGCTCGCCTTCACGCTCTGCCGCTTCGCGCGATTGACCGACGCCAGCGCGTTCGACGCCAGCCCCTCCGTGCGCCCGGCCGCCGCTCTGAGCTGATCGGCGCTGAGGTCCGCAGGATCGTTCAGTCGCACCACCAGCTCGATCAGCCCCGTCACCTCACGCGCGGATTGCTGCGCGCCTTCCACCTCGCCCATCGTCTTCGGCGCCTCGGCCATCGCTAGGTCCAGCGTCGCGACCCCGCGCCTCAGCTCGCCCAGCGCAGTCTGCAGCGCCGGCACGTCCTGCGGATTGCCCTCGCCCGCCTGCGCCTGCTGCAGCGCCCCGCGCGTCTCCTCGACCAGCGCCTGGATATCCAGCGAAGATTCGTGCAGGTTTTCGTTCACGCGCTCGAGCACGTAGACCGACTCGGTCGCGCGCGCGATGGCGGAGTTGCCGAGCGAGACCAGGTCGCGCGTGTCGTCGCTGACCTCCGTGTCATCGCCCGCGAGGTCCAGCAGCCGCTCGTTGATGCCCCGGACCATGCCGGCGATCCCGGAGAGCTGTGCATTCGTCTGCACCTCGAAGCGCCGCACGCTCTCGCCGGTCGTCTGCGCGGTCGTGTGCACCTCCGGCAGCTCCGTCAGCAGCGCCGCGGCCTGCTGGCGGCCCTGCTGTGCGATGCCCGCGAGCGTGAGCGTGGGCCTCTCCGGCAGCGTCGCCAGCCGCGCCTGCGCGTAGCGGATGTTCGAGTTGAGCTCCAGCGCGGAGCGGTAGGCGTCGCGGGCCTGCGTCACATCGCCGCGCATCGCCAGCGCGTCACCAAGCAGCGTCTGCGCCTCGGGAAGATTGGGCTCCAGCTTGATGCCCTTCTCCAGCAGTTCCGCCGCGAGGGAGGGCTGCCCGCGCAGGATGTACCCGCGCGCGATGCGCAGCAGCGACTCGGAGTTGTCGTCGCTCAGCTCCGCGCGCTTGAGCTGCCGGTTGATCCGGTCCTCGGTGCGCGGGTGGGTGCTGAAGTAGACCTCCCAGCGGCTCGGTCGCCGCTTCTCGATGTCGGTCCTCAGCCGGTCGAAGAAGTCCAGGCCCCGGTGCGGGTCGTAGCCCACCGCGTAGGCGAACTCGGTGCCCGCGTCATCGGCGGCGTACTCCGCATCGCGCGAGTACTGCAGCGACAGCAGCCCGAGGCCGATGCCGGCGACCTGGCCGGCGGTCTCCGACTTCCCGCTGATGATCTGCGTCACCACGCCCCACAGGAGGCTGTTCTTGAATGAGTGGATCGAGTCGCGATGGACGATGTGCCCGACCTCATGAGCCAGCACCACCGCGACCTCGTCCTCGGTATCGACGAAGTCGAGGAAGCCGGTGGTGACGTAGACATGCCCATAGGGCGCTGCGAAGGCGTTGACGAGGTCGGTCTCGATCGCAGTGAACTCGTAGGGGATGTTCTGACGGGTAGTGTGACTGACGATCGTGTGTCCGCGATTGGTGAGCCACTCGTTGATGAGCGGGTCGCGGTCCACCTCGTAGGCCGACTCGATCGAGGCCGCGGACATGTCGCCGAGGACCTGCTCGACGTCGCCCTCATCACAGCCCGTGCCTGCGATGACCAGGGCGGCCAGAGCCGTCCCGACCACCAGGAGCCTCAGCGTACGCGGCATGCACACCACGTGGCCCACCTCCATGCACTGATGTGATCGCGTCCCGTCACCGTGCCGCGCCCTCAGCGCTCGCTCCGCCGTTCGGAGACGTAGCGGTACGCGCTGTCCGCGGCGATCGCGGCATCGCCCACGGCCGTCGTGACCTGACGAAGCGGCGTGTCGCGCACATCACCGGCCGCGAAGATGCCCGGCTGTGAGGTGCGCATCCTCTGATCTGTGACGACGAAACCGTCCTTGAGTTCGACCAGGCCCTCGAGGAAGCCTGTGTTCGGCGCGTAGCCGATCGCCACGAACACACCATCCACGGCGATCTCGCTGTCCTCATTGGTCTTCTTGTTGTGCAGGGCGATTCCGGTTACACCGGAATCATCGCCGAGAACCTGCGCCGGGACCGTATCCCACACGAACTCGAGATTCGCCACCTTGAGCGCGCGCTCCGCCAGGATCAGCTCCGCCCGTAGCTCATCGCGCCGGTGCACCACGTAGACCTTCTCAGCGATGTCCGAGAGGTACAGCGCCTCCTCGACCGCGGTGTTCCCGCCGCCGATCACCGCAACGGTCTTGCCGCGGTAGAAGAAGCCGTCGCAGGTCGCGCAGTACGAGACGCCCTTACCGAACAGGTCGCGCTCGCCGGGGATATTTAGCCTCCGCGGGCTCGCGCCTACCGCGAGGATGACCGCGTTGGCCACGATCTGCGTGGACCCGCAGTCCAGACGCCAGCGGCTGTCCGCGGGCTCGATCCGCTGGACCTCCGCGCTCTCGAAGGTCACGCCGAAGTTCTGCGCCTGCTGGCTCAGGCGCATGATGAGCTCTGCCCCGGTGATTCCGTCGGGGAATCCGGGGAAGTTCTCGATGATCGTTGCGGTGGCGGTCTGCCCGCCCGGCCCACCGATCGCCAGCAGCACCAGCTCAAGACCGTAGCGCATCGCGTACATCCCGGCGGTAAGCCCCGCCGCCCCGCCTCCGACAATCACCAGTTCGTGTTCCCTGACCTCAGGCACGCGTTCCGTCCCTCCTGCAGTTCGTTGCTCAGTCTATGAGGTCAACTCAGCCCCAGCGGCCGTATCCTGATTGTGGCGTCACCCACGACCACGAAGTGGCCTCTGACTTTGCCCAGAATGGCGGGCAGTAAGTCCGTCAGCCGCTCCGCTTTCGCAACTGCGTCTGGATTGCTCAAGCGAAGCAGGACGACACCTGCCGCCGATAAGCCGCGGCTGAACACGAGCTGACCGAAGTCCTTGTCGTTGGCGATCAACACGCGGCCGCGCCTTGTTGCGTCGAGCAGCACGTCCTCGTCCCTGATGCTTGGCGACACCTCGCTCACGGCGACCACATCGTGGCCCTCCGCTCGCAGCGCATCGACCACCGGCATCTCTACGCTCTCGTCAGCGAACCACTTCACGCCGTGCGCTCCGTCACAATGATCTCTTCGGCGCCCATCGACGCGGCAGCAAACGCCAATGCCGCCAGCACGTCCTCGCGCGTGACTCTCGGGTAGTCGCGCAGTATGTCCGGGATGGGTATGTCCGCCGCTAGCTTCTGGAGAATGTCCTCAACAGGAACCCGCGTGCCCATGATGCATGGCTTGCCAACCATCACATCGGGGTCAATGCTGATATGTCCCTGCCAGTCTCCCATCATCCTCACCTTCCACGAATCTCGCTGGCGCGCCCCAAGCATACCAGATGCCCCCGCTCGCGGCAACGCGGGCGCGCCCCGCTACTTCGTCGGCAACTGCGTGGTGTAGACGAACTCGACGCGGCCGATAGCGATCGTGTCGCCCTCCTCCACGCCCTCCCGGCGTAGGGCCTTGAGCACGCCCTGCTCGTCGAGCTGCTCCTGGAACCACGCGACGGCCTCGTCGGCGTCCATGTCCACGGTAGCAGCCAGCCGCTCGATCCGCGAGCCGCTGACCTCCATCGTGTCCTCATCCAACCGCCGCACCGCCTGCTTGCGCCACGGCAGCGGCAGGATCTGCAGCTCCATCTGATCCTCGCTCGGCGCCTCCGGCTCGACCTCATACCCGTACGCGAACAGCCGCTCGCGCAGATAGTCCACCAGCGGCTCGGTCCCCTGGGAGGTCGCTGCGGAGATCGCGAAGACCCGGTAGCCCTCCGACTCGAGTGTCGCGCGCAGCTCGGGCTCGTTCTCGCGCGCCTGCGGCAGGTCCATCTTGTTGAGCGCCACGACCTGCTCAAGCTCCGCCAGCGACTCGTCGTACATCTCCAGCTCGTGGTTGATCTCGCGGAAGTCCTGCAGCGGGTCGCGGCCCTCCAGCGCGCTGGCGTCGAGCATGTGCACCAGCAGCTTCGTGCGCTCGACGTGCCGGAGGAACTGATCGCCCAGACCGACGCCCTCGTGCGCGCCGACAATCAGGCCGGGCAGGTCCGCGACCACGATCGTGCTGAAGTCCTCGAACTGCACCACGCCCAGGTTCGGCTGCAGCGTCGTGAACGGGTACGCAGCCACCTCGGGCTTCGCCGCCGAGACCACGGAGATGAAGCTGGACTTGCCGACGTTCGGGTAGCCGATGATGCCCACGTCCGCAAGGAGCTTGAGTTCCAGGCGCAGGCGCCGCTCCTCAGCAGGTGCGCCGAGCTGGCAGAAGCGCGGGGCCTGGCGGCTGGGCGTGGCGAACTGTGCGTTGCCGCGCCCGCCCTTGCCGCCGTGTGCCACGAGCATCCGCTGGCCGGGGTATACGAGGTCGGCCACCTGCTGCTTCAGGTCGAGGTCGTGCACGGTCGTGCCCGGCGGAACGGGGATGACCAGCGTCTCGCCGTTGCGCCCTCGGTGCTTCTTCGAGGTGCCCGTCTTCCCGTGTTCGGCCTTGAAGAGGTTCCGGTACTTGAAGTCAAGCAGCGTACGCATGTCGTCCTTGACCTCAAGGTACACGTCGCCGCCGTCGCCACCGTCGCCGCCGCTGGGGCCACCGTGCGGCTCGTACGACTCTCGCCGGAAGCTCACGATGCCGTCGCCACCGTCACCGGCGCGCACGGTGATCTCCGCCTCGTCAATGAAGGTGTTCATGATTTCTCCTGTGATCGTCCCATGAAACGCAGACTGCCGGCACAAAGTGTGCCGGCAGCCTTAAGTCGCTAATGGATGGGAGCGGTCGCTACGACGCCACCGGCGCCTCTTCGGGCCAGACGCTGATGACCTTGTTGGCGCCGCTCTGCTCGTACTGCACGACGCCGTCGGCCTTCGCGAAGATCGTGTGATCCCTGCCGATGCCCACGTTGCGCCCGGGGCGGAACTTCGTCCCGCGCTGGCGCACGATGATGTTGCCGGCCTTCACTTTCTGGCCTCCGAACTGCTTCGGGCCCAGCCGCTTGGAGCGGCTGTCCCGACCGTTCCGAGTACTGCCCATACCCTTCTTGTGCGCCATCTGCGTCAACTCCCGTCACGGAGGAATCGAATGTGTAGCGGTCCGGGCGCTCAGCCCTCGATCGCGAGGATCTCGAGCTGGGTGAAGTGCTGCCGGTGCCCGACCTTGCGGCGATAGTGCTTCTTCGCCTTGTACTTCACGACCGTGATTTTGCGGTCGCGGCCCTGCTGCATGACCCGCGCGGTAACGCTGGCTCCCTCGATGTAGGGCCGCCCGACGCGCAGTTCGCCGTCGTCGTCCTTGATCGCCAGGACCTTACCCAGCGTGACCTGCTCGCCGGTCTCCTCGGCCTGCCGGTCCACCTTGACGATCTTCTCGGGCTCGATGATGTGCTGCCGCCCGCCTATCTCAACTATCGCGTACATGGCGCTGCTCCTCTTGTCGTACTACTCAGACCCGGACAACGACAAACAGTCAACGGCGCGGGCCTCACCCGCGCCATCGACCGGCGGACAAGTATTGTATCTGATGCGTCCACAGGCGTCAAGGCCAATCGGCCTGAATCAACCGGGGAGCGTGCTCGCGGTCACTCTCCGGCCTCCAGCGCCTCCTGGAGCTGCCTCATGCGCGCCTCGAGCCGCGACTGGCGCAGGGCGTTGGTCAGATCCCCGCGCGTGCGCTCCACCGCCCCGCGTGCCTGGTCCGAGCGCGTCCGCAGGCCCTTCGTCACCGCCTGCGGGTAGTCGAAGCTCATCAGCATCTGGAAGATCTCGTCCATCATGTGCAGGAACTTTTCCGCCTCGTCCACGCGGTCCGCGCGGATCAGATCCAGCACGTGCCGGCGCAACTCGCCCACCGTGTCTCCGAGGCCGTTGAGCCAGTCTGCGTAGTCCACGCCGATCTCCTTCGCCCCGGGCAGCTCGCCCTCGGCGATCAGCGCCAGCACCAGCGCCGCCTCGGCGTACTCCCGCGAGGCGTCGCCCACGAAGCCGGAGTAGCCGATCTCCGGGCTCGCCTCCACCGCCGCCATCATCTGGTCGCGCAACTCACGCGTCTTCTGCACCTGCTCGCGCGCCGCCTCGAACTCGCCGCGGTGCACGGCCTTGATCGTCGTGGATGACGACTGCACCACCTCCCGCGAGGTCGTGTACGCCTTCTCGCGGTCGACGTGGATTGACGCCAGGCGCTCGCGCGCCTCGTCTGCGAACTGATCGATCTTTCCGAGCATTACGGAGTTCTCCCTCCTGCGGCAAGTGTCCCTCAGTCGGCCTCGCGGGCGATCTGTGCGCCGCGCTCGAGTGCCAACTGGTTGTCCGGCATGTGCACGTGATGGCGCTCGGGCAGCATCTCCCGCAGCGACCGCGCCACGTCATCAACCGTCAACGCGCCCGTCCCGGCCGCCCAGGCGCCGATCAACGCCATGTTGACCGTGCGGTCATTCCCGATCTCCGCGGCGATCTGATTCGCCGGGATCTCGATCAGCCGGCAGCCCTCACTCACCGGCACGTGGCGGATCAGCGAGCTGTTGACGATCAGCAGTCCGCCCTCCGCCAGGTTGCCCGCGAAGCACTCCGCCGAACTGGTGTCCATGAGCACCATCGAACTGGGGTGCTCGGAGGTCGGGCTGCCCACGCGCCCGTCGCTGAGCACGATCGTGCAGGTCGAACTGCCGCCGCGCACCTCGGGCGAGTAGATCGGGAACCACGAGACGTTCAGCCCGGCGTCCATCCCCGCGCGGCCAACGAGCTGCCCCGCGAGGTTGACGCCCTGACCGCCGAGGCCCGCCATGAAGAGCTCCTCACGCATCGGAACCGGCCTCCTCCTGCTGCCCGGCGGGCCGGTCGTGTGCGGCCGGCCGGTCGCGGAAGACGCGCAGCGGGTAGTGCTCGACCATCGTGTCGTCAATGTGTCTGATCGCCTCCAGCGGGTCCATGCCCCACCACGTCGGGCAGGTGCTCAGCAGCTCCACGATGCCGAAGCCCTCGCCCGCAAGCTGCGCCTCGAACGCCCGCCGGATCGACTTCTTTGCGCTGCGGATGCGCGGCGGCGTCGTGAGCGCCTCCCGTGCGATGTATGCCGGGCCCTCGAGCGTGTCCAGTAGCTCGCAGATGCGGATCGGCCAGCCGGCCTCGGCGGCGGTGCGCCCGCGCGGCGAGGTGGTGGTCTTCTGCCCGATGAGCGTGGTTGGGGCCATCTGCCCCTGCGTCATGCCGAAGACCGCGTTGTTGATGAAGATGACGGTGAAGTTCTCACCGCGCGACGCGGCGTGGACGATCTCCGCCATGCCGATCGACGCGAGGTCGCCGTCGCCCTGGTAGGTGAAGACCACCGAGTCGGGATGCACGCGCTTGATGCCGGTGGCGACCGCCGGTCCGCGACCGTGCGCGGCCTGCACCGAGTCGGTGTTGAAGTACTCGTACGCGTAGACCGAGCAGCCGACGGTGGCGATCGCGACGGTCCTCGGCCACCAGCCGGTGCGCGGTGCCGTGCGTGCAGCCGGGGCAGTAGCGCATCTCCACCTCGGTCAGCGCGTCCGGATAGGGGTTGATCAGCTTCGCTTCAGCCATGATTGTCCGTGCCTTCCTGCGCGGCGTCAGACCGCCACGCCTGCCTTCGCCGCGACCTCCCGCACCTTCGCCAGCACCTCGCTGACGGTGGGCATGTTCCCGCCCGCCCTGCTGAGCAGATCGACCGGGCAGCGGCCCTCGACGGCCAGCCGCACGTCTTCGACGAACTGCCCCATCGACAGCTCGACGACCAGCATTGCGTCCACGCGCTCCGACCACTCGCGGATCGGCACGGTGGGGAACGGGAAGACCGTCTTCGGCCGCAGCAGCCGCAGCCGCACGCCCGCCTCCTCCGCGCGCATGACCGCGCCCTCGCACAGCCGGGCGGAGATGCCATAGGCGCACAGCAGCACCTGCGGATCGTCGGAGCCGAACTCCTCCCAGTCGGTGATCTCCGCGGCGGCGCGCGCGTAGCGCTCCTCGTTGCGGATGTTGACTGCTTCCATCGCGTCGAAATCCACCCACAGCGAGTTGACGATGTTGCGCTCGCGCTCGCCCGCCTCGTGCGGCCCGACCGCGTACGGCCGGCCCGGCGGCTCCATCTCCCGCCGCGGGATCAGCTCGCACGGCTCCATCATCGTGGCGAGGATCGCGTCACCGAGGACCATCACGATGTTCTGGTAGCGATCGGCGATCTCAAACGCCCCGGCGGTGAAGTTGTGCAGCTCCTGCACCGAGTAAGGCGTGAGGGTGATGCAGCGGCCGTCGCCATGGCCCGCGCCGCGCGTGGAGAGCCAGTAGTCCGACTGCGCGACCGCGACGTTGCCCAGGCCCGGTCCGCCCCGCACCATGTTGACGATGACCGCGGGGAGCTCGGAGCCGAGCATGTAAGACAGCCCCTCCTGCATCAGCGCGATGCCGGGGGAGGAGGAGGTCGTCATGACCCGCGCGCCCGCGGAGGACGCGCCGTAGACCATGTTGATCGCCGCAACCTCCGACTCGGCCTGCAGATACACGCCGCCGATCGGCGGCAGGTGCTCGGCCATGTACTCAGGGATCTTGTTCTGCGGCGTTATCGGGTAGCCGAAGAAATGTCGGCAGCCCCCGGCGATCCCGCCTTCGGCGGTCGCCTCGTTGCCGCTGATGAACACGCGCCTGCGTTCCTCGTTCATCGGTACACCTCGATGCATACGCTCGGGCAGACGAGGGCGCAGATCCCGCACCCCGTGCACTTCTCCTCGTCGCGCATCACGACCGGATAGAAGCCGCGCGAGTTCGTCTGGTCGCTCACGACCAGCACCCCGCGCGGGCAGAATTCGACGCAGAGCATGCACTGTCTGCAGCGCTCCGCATCGACCTTGGCCTTCGGCATCGCGATCATCTCTCAGTCAGTCTGAGCTGCTGTCCTGACGCGCCTCGTACGCGCTCGCGGGTCCGCGTGGCCTCGGCCAGCATCTCCGCGGCGTTGCTCCGCGCGGTGGTGGCCGTGTCGCTTTGGCCCATCATCCGCGCAATCTCTGAGACGCGCTCCTCACCGGTCAGTTCGGCCACTGCCACGAACGTGCGGTCGCCCTCCACGGACTTACTCACCTGCAGGTGCGTATCGGCGTGGCAGGCGATCTGCGGCAGGTGCGTGATGCACAGCACCTGCGCCCAGCCCGACACCGCCACGAGCTTCTCCGCCACCGCCAGCGCGGTGTGGCCTCCGATGTTTGCGTCCACCTCGTCGAAAACGATTGTCGGCACCGCGCTCCCGGCCGCGCAGATCGACTTGAAGACCAGCATCACGCGCGAGAGCTCCCCGCCCGACGCCACGCTCGCGAGCGGCTTGAGCGCCTCGCCCGGGTTCGCGCTGAGCATGAAGCGCACGCGGTCGATCCCGCCCGAGTCGGCGGCCCAGCGCCGGCCCTCGGCGTCCGGCAGGCCCTGCTCATCCGCGTCGGCCTCGACGGCCACCTCGAAGCGCGCGCGGTCCATCCCGAGCGGCCGCAGCTCCTCCTCGACGCGCTGCGCGAGCTGTTCGCCGAGCTCGCGGCGCACCTGCGAGAGCGCCTCGGCGCGCCGCCCGGCCTCCTGCTCCAGCGCCTCGATGCGCCCGCCAAGCTCCCCGGCCGACTGCTCCGCGCCCTCCAGTTCGTCGGTCTCCGCCTGAGCCTGCTCGCGGAACTGCAGCATGTGGCGCACGCTGTCGCCGTACTTGCGCTTCAGGCCCGCGATCAGGTTCAGCCGCGCTTCGACCTCGTTGATCCGCTCCGGATCTTCCTCCAGCGTCTCCAGGTACGCCCGGACCGCGCGCGCGGCGTCGTCGGCCTGCGAGACCGCGTCGAGCAGCGCCTCGGCCGCCGGCGCGAGCTTCGCGTCGATCTTCGCCAGCTCATCGACGCTGTTCTGCGCCACGCGGAGCTGCTCGACCGCGCCGCCCGACTCGTCCTCGCCGTGCAGCGCGTCCCACGCCGCGATCAGCCCGTCGCGGAGCTTCTCGTAGTGCATCAGGCGCTCGCGCTCTGCTGCCAGCTCGTCGTCCTCGTCGGGCGAGAGGCCGGCGTCGTCAAGTTCCTGCACCTGGTAGCGGAGCAGGTCGAGGCGCTGGGCGCGCGTGCGCTCGTCGGTGGCGAGTTTCTCCCGCCTCCGACGCGCCTCGCGCAGCTCGCCCCACGTCTCGCCGAAATGCTCCAGCAGCGCCAGGTGCTCCGGGCCGCCGAATGCGTCGAGGAAGTGCCGGTGGCTGCGCTCGTGGATCAGCGACTGATGCTCGTGCTGGCCGTGGATGTCCGCCAGGTGCTCGCCGATCGCGCGCAGGTCGGCCATCGTGGACGGCTCACCGCAGATGCGGTAGTAGCTGCGCCCCGACGCGATCGTGCGCGTCAGCGAGATGCGCCCGTCGCCGGCGGCGATGCCCGCGCCCTCGGCCGCCGCGTGAGCCGCCGGCGCATCGGCGAGGTCGAAGACCGCCTCGACGTTGGCGCGGTCGGCCCCGCCGCGGATCGCGTCGGAGGTCACGCGCTCGCCGAGGGCGGCGTTGAGCGCATCGACGATGATCGACTTGCCCGCGCCCGTCTCGCCGGTGAGCGCGATCAGGCCGGGCGCAAAGTCGATCTCCAACTCGTCGATCAGCGCGAAGTTCGCAATCCGAAGGGTCCGAAGCATCTGTGCGGTGCCCTGCCGTTTCCGATGGACCGCCGGGGAAGGGGCGCTGGCCTAGCGCGTGTCCCCCCAACGAAGTTTCGTCCGCAGCCGGTCGTAGAACGTCCTGCGCCCGAGGCGCACCACGCGCGCCCGGCATTCCGCGCGCGTTACCACCACCTCGTCGTCTGGCTCGAGGCCCACCGTCTCCTGCCCGTCGATCGTCAGTGCCAGGCCCTCCTGCGGCTCGCGCGAGGGCTCGATGGTCACGCTCACGGTGCTGCCCGCGTCGATCACCAGCGGCCGCATCGAGAGCGTGTGCGGGCAGATCGCGGTGATCAGGATCGCCTGCACGTTCGGGTGGACGATCGCGCCGCCCGCCGAGAGCGAGTAAGCGGTGGAGCCGGTCGGCGTCGAGACGATCAGCCCGTCCGCGCCGAAGCGCGTCGGCCCGGTCTCGTTCACGCGCAGCGTCAGCGTCACGAGGCGCCGGAAGCTGCCGGTCGCCATCACCGCGTCATTGAGGCCCAGCAGCTCCGCGACCGTCTCACCATCGCGGTGCAGCTTCACGGCCAGCATGATGCGCTCGTCGATCGTGAACTCGCCGGAGAGGATGCGCTCGATCTCATCGAGCACCCACGACGGCTCCTCCTCCGCGAGGAAGCCGAAGCCGCCGAGGTCCACGCCCAGCAGCGGCGTGGCGATCGGCGCCATCATGCGCGCGGCGGAGAGGAACGTTCCGTCGCCGCCCATCACCAGCATCAGGTCCGGACGCGCCTCCACCACGTCGGTGCAAGGCGTGCCTCCGAGGCCGCAGGCCTCAGCCAGCGCCTCGCTGAACACCACCTCGGCCCCCGCTTGCTCGAGCAGCTCCACGGCCCTGCGTGTGGCCTCCTGCGCCCGCGGCTTGTGCAGCGCGGTGACGATCCCGACGCTCTTGATCGGCTCCGGCATGAAAGTCCCTTCCGGTTGCGTCCTCGTCTGCGTCCCGCTTCGCTCGTCACAACGGCGGGCCGGCACAGCGGCTCAGCCGGCTGGCGCCGTCTGACCCCTCCGCTTCGCGTCGGGGCGGCCCCTCCAACGGCACCGGCCTGCAGCTCCCGGCTAGCCCGTCGCCGCGCCTGTGCCCAGCTTCTTCTCCAGGCGGTCGAAGTTGCTCTTCGCAGGCGCGTAGCTCGGGTCGATCTCCAGCGCCTTGCGGTACTGGTCCAGCGCCTCAGTCAGCTTGTCCTGCTTCTCCAGCGCGACCCCGAGGTTGTTCAGCGCATAGACGTAGTTCGGATTCACGCGCAGCGCGTCGCGGAAGTGCACGACCGCCTCGGCAAGCTCGCCCTTGCGGTAGTAGATCAGCCCCAGGTTGTTGTGCGCCTCGAGGTTGTCCGGCTGCAGTTCCAGCGTGCGCAGGTAGGCGGGGAGCGCCCGGTCGTAGTCCTTCTGCCCGTAGTAGCGGTTCGCCAGTCCGCAGTGCGCCGCCGCCACGTCCGGGAAGCGCGTGGTGGCCTGCTGCCACTGCGCGAGCGCCTCCTGCGTATTGCCCGCCGCCTCCAGCGCCAGCGCCAGGTTCAGGTGCGCCACCTGCAGGTCGGGGTTCGCCGCAATCGCCTGACGGAAGTACCCCGCGGCCTCCTCGGACTTGCCCTGCTCGTGCAGCGCGGAGCCGAGGTTGTTGAGCGTATTGGCGTCATCGGGGCGGATCTGCAGCGCGGCCTCATACGCGCTCGCGGCCTGCCCGTAGTCCTTCAGCGCCTCGTAGGCCAGGCCCATGTTGTAGCGCGCGGCGAAGCTCGTCGAGTCGAGGGCCGCGGCCGTGGACCAGTGCTGCGCCGCTGCCTGGTACTCGCCGGTGTTGTAGAGCGCGAGCCCGATGCCCACGTGCGCCTCGACGATCTCCTGATCGACCGCCAGCGCCGCTTCGTAGGCCGCGATCGCGTCATCCCACTGGCCCGCCTTGACGTAGAGCGTGCCGAGGACCGTCTGCACCGGGGCGTCCTGTGGGTTGAGGTCACGCGCGGCTTCGAACTCGCGCAGGGCCTTCGGATCGCTCGCCTTGCGCAGTGCGTGGCCGAAGGAGACGTGCGCTTCGAAGTCGTTGGGGTCGATCTCCAATGCTCGGTTGTAGGCGTTGTACGCCTTCTCGAACTGGCTCTGCCGCGCGTAGAGGTTGGCGAGGTTGTACTCCGCATCGAAGTACTGCGGGTCCAACTCCATGGCTCTCACATACTGCTCCTCGGCTCGCGTGAGGTCCCCCGTCGCGAGGTAGGCGTTTCCGAGGTTGTTGTAGCTGACCGCGTAGTCGGGGTCCTGTTCAATCGCCTTGCGCAGGTTCGCGATGGCCGCCTCGGTGTCACCCAGTTGCAGGGAGACGGAGCCGAGCCAGACCAGGATCGTCGGGTCATCCGGCCGAGCCTGCAGCGCCGCCGCGAAGGCGTCGCGCGCCTGCTCGAGCTGGCCGGCCTCGTAGTCCGCAACGCCCTGGTTGAAACTCGTCAGCCCCGGGTCCTCGTCCTGTGCCCATGCGCAACAGCAGCCGGTCCCCAAGATCGCCACGACCATCAGCGCAACGCTCCAGCGCCCCATGTTGCCATGTGCCATCTCGCGACCACTCCTTGTGAGCCTGGTTGTCACCTGCTGCCCCCGGCGGCGCATGCGCCTCCCGGCGCGCGCGCACGCCGCAACTTGCGCCAAACGCGCGTCAGCCGAGCAGGCCGCGCACTGATTCGGCGATTCCATCCGCGTTCAGGTTCCACTGCGCCAGCAGCAGATCGTTCCCGCCCGCCTGAACGAACTCGTCGCCGATCCCCAGCCGCCGCAGCCGCACCTCGTGCATCCCCGCGTCGGCAAGCATCTCGGCCACGGCGGAGCCGAAGCCGCCGGCGAGGATGCCCTCCTCCACCGTCACCAGCGCACCCGTCTGCTGCGCCAATGTGCGGAAAAGCTCCTCGTCCATCGGCTTCACAAAACGAACGTTGACCACGGCGGCCTCGATCCCCTCCTCCGCCAGCACCTCCGCCGCCTCCACGGCGCGGTGCGCCAGCGGTCCGACCGCGAGAATCGCCACGTCCGCGCCCTCGCGCAGGACCTTCGCCTTGCCCACCGGCAGCGCCTCCGGCTCGCGCGCCACCTCGACCCCCTCGCCCTCGCCGCGCGGGTAGCGCACGCTCGAGGGGCCCTCCAGCGCCAGCGCGGTCACGAGCATGTCCTGCATGTCCGCCTCGTCCGCCGGCGCCATCACCGTCATCTCCGGCACCTGCCGCATGTACGCCAGGTCGAAGACACCGTGATGCGTCGGGCCGTCATCGCCGACCAGCCCGGCTCGGTCCAGTGCGAAGACCACAGGCAGGTTCTGCAGCGCCACGTCGTGGATGACCTGATCGTACGAGCGCTGCAGGAAGGTCGAATAGACCGCTACGACAGGCTTCATCCCTGCCGCCGCGAGGCCCGCCGCGAAGGTCACCGCGTGCTCCTCCGCCAGCCCCACGTCGAAGGTCCGCTCGGGGTAGCGCCGGTTGAAGCACTCCACGCCCGTCCCGTCCAGCATCGCGGCGGTGATCGCCACGATCCGCTCATCACTCTCCGCCGCCCGGCAGAGCGTGTCGCCGAAGACGGCGCTGTAGGTGCGCGCCTTGCGCTTCTTCTCGGACTTGCCCGTCTTCACGTCGAACCCGCCGGTCGAGTGGAAGCTGCGCGGGTCCTCCTCCGCGGGCTTGTAGCCGCGGCCCTTCTGCGTGAAGGCGTGCACCAGCACCGGTCCGGGCAGCCGAACGGCCTGCCCGAGCATCTCCGTCATCTCCGCGATGTCGTGCCCGTCGATCGGCCCGAGGTAGGTGAAGCCGAGCGTCTCGAACAGCATCCCCGGAATGATCATGCCCTTGACGCCGTCGCGGAAGCGGTCCATCGCCAGCACCATCGACTGCCCCATCGGCAGCCGTTCGAGCATCCGCGCGAGGTCCTCGCGGGCCCGCCGGATCGCCGGAGTCACGTTCGCCCGCAGCATCGCCAGGTGCGACGAAAGCGCGCCGACGTTCTTCGCGATCGACATCTCATTGTCATTGAGCAATACCGTGATGTCCGCGCCCAGGTGCCCGGCGGCGTTGAGGCCCTCGAAGGCCAGCCCGCCGGTGAGCGCGCCGTCGCCGATGATCGCGACGATGTGCTCGGGCGAGTGACGCAGGTCGCGCGCCTTCGCGAAGCCCAGCGCCGCCGAGATCGACGTGCTACCATGCCCGGCGCCGAACGGATCGTGCTCGCTCTCGCTGCGCTTGGTGAAGCCCGCCAGCCCCTCGTACTGCCGCAGCGTGGCGAACTCATCCTGGCGCCCGGTCAGGAGCTTGTGCGTGTAGCACTGGTGGCTGACGTCCCACACGATCTTGTCCACGGGCGAGTTGAGCACCGCGTGCAGCGCCAGCGTCAGTTCAACCACGCCGAGGTTCGAGGCCAGGTGGCCCCCTGTCCCGGCGACGGTCGTGATGATGCGCTCGCGGATCTGTGCGGCCAGCGCCTCCAGCTCGGAGATGCTCAGACCCTTCAGATCGGCGGGCGAATGTATGTCTTCAAGTCTGATCGGCATTACTATCACCGGCGCTCGCGCGCGTGGAGAAGGGCGCGGTGGCTCCCTCCTCATTCACAAGCTGCTCTATCCGCGTTTCGGCGTCCGCGAGCAGCGCCGCACAGCGCTTGCGCAGCGCCATCGCGCGCTCGAAACGATCGAGCATACGCTCCAGCTCGACCTGCCCACCCTCAAGCTCCTCGACGATCTGCTCCAGCTCGCCGAGCGCCTCTTCGAACCCGAGTTCCTCAACCGGCCTGTCATTCTCAGACATCGTCGGCGCTCTCCGTGACTGTCCCGGTCACCTGCGCGTCGATCCTGCCATCGGCGACTGAGACGTGTATGCCCTCGTCGGGCTGAACCTGCTCGACGCTGCGCACCAGCCGCTGGTCGCTCTGCCGCCAGACCAGCGCGTAGCCTCGCTCAAGCACCTTCGTCGGATCAAGCGCCCGCAGCGACGCCTGGGCCGCGTGCATCCGCGCCCCGAGCCGCTCGGCTCCCCGCGCGACGGCCGTCCTCCCGCGCTGGTCGAGCCGGTCGATGCCCAGCGAGAGCGTGTCCATGCCCGTCACGCGTGGCGTGAGCTTCCCTCCGGCAGCCGCCACCCGCGCCTCCCGCCGCTCGACCGCGCGCTCCAGCGCCGTTTGGCTCCTGCGCCCTGCCTCCGCAACCACGAACCGCCGCTCCTCGAGCCCCAGCAGCCGCCTGCGCAGCCGCGCGTCACGGGCCCGCAGCGTCAGATCGGTCCGGGCGAGGCGCTCGTGCAGCCGCTCCGTCGCCACGCCCAGCGCGCGCACCACGCGCACTGCCGCCTCATCGAGGCGCTGCCAGCGTGGCTCAACGACGCTCAGCGGCCGCTCGATCATCGGCCGGGTGCAGATCGCGCCCAGCCGGGAGCCGCCGATCGTCAGCACGCGCTCCAGCGCGCTCAGCGCCCGCCCGCCAAGCCGGTCCAGCGTTGCCGCGAGGTCGTGCACATCCGGCACTGCCAACTCGCCCGCCGCCGATGGTGTGGGGGCACGCAGGTCGGCTACCTCGTCGCAGAGGCTCACGTCGGTCTCATGCCCGACCGCGCTGATCACCGGAACCGGGCAGGCGAAGACCGCGCGCACGACCCTCTCATCATAGAACGCCCAGAGGTCCTCCAGTGATCCTCCGCCGCGCGCGACGATCACGAGGTCCGCCCGGCATGCGCTGGTCGCGAGGCCGATTGAGCGCACGACTGCGTCGGGCGCGGCCTCGCCCTGCACCACCGTCGGCACGACGATCACGTGCGCGGGCGGGAAGCGCCGCGAGATCACGCTGATCAGATCGCGCACGGCCGCTCCGGTGGGCGACGTCACCAGTGCGATGCGCCTGGGGAAGCGGGGGAGAGGGCGCTTGCGCGATGGCTCGAAGAGGCCCTCCGCCTCGAGCTTCGCCCGCAGCTTCGCGATCGCCGCCGCCAGCTCGCCCGCGCCGTCAGGGCGCATCGCGCGCACGATGAGCTGGTACTGACCGCGCGCCTCGTACACCGTCACGTTCCCGTGCGCGATGACCCGCTGCCCGTGCTCTGGCTCGAAGCCCAGCCGGCAGGCGTCGCCGCGGAAGCAGACGCAACTGAGCTGGCTGCCCTCGTCCTTGAGGGAGAAGTAGAGATGCCCCGAGCGATGGGCGGTGAAGTTGGAGATCTCGCCGCGCACCGAGACCTGATTGAGCACCTCGTCGCGGTCGATCAGCCGCTTGACGTACGCGGTCAACTCCGAGACCGACAGCGAGAGCTCCCCGGACGCGCGGCTCTCCGTCATCGGGCTCACGCCTTCTCCGATGTCAGGCCCTCTTCACGCGCGAGGGTGGCGAGCACCCCGTTCACGAACTTGCCCGAAGCCGGGGTGCCGTAGGTCTTCGCCAGCTCGACCGCCTCGTTGAACACCACACTCACCGGTGTCTCGGGCATGCCGAGCAGCTCCGCCGCCGCCACGCGCAGCACGTTGCGATCTGTGGCGGGCATGCGTTCGAGGGTCCAGTCGCGTGCCAGTCGCTCGATATGCGCGTCGATGTCCTCCTCGCGCATGTAGAACGCCTCGAGCAACCGGACCGCGAACTCCTCGATCTGCGGGCAGAGCTTGCGCCGCTCATCGGGAGGCATCTCCCAGATCTCGGCGAGCAGACCGATGGTCGAGGCCAGCCGGCCCATGGCCTCTCCGGCCCCTAGTCCGCCCAGGTCAGCCTGGAAAAGAACCGAGAGCGCCAGCTCGCGCCCTCTCCTGCGTGCACCCTCAGGCACAGGAACACCTCATCACGGAAGTATGCGACCAAAGAACCAGCCACCGATGCCACCGATGATCGTCAGGACCGCTGTGAGAGCGAACCATCCGAAACCCAGCTTCGCCCATACGAGGGCGAGCGCGAAACCGAACAGACTGCCCGCAAAGCAACGCCAGAAGTCGCGACTGTTGTCGGCCATCTCTAGAGTCCACCTCCGGTTGGGATTGGCAGGCGCCTTTGAATGAACTGCGTCGTGATCTCACCGCGTCGGAAATACGCATTCCCCAGCAGTCGCAGGTGATACGGGATCGTGGTCTTGATCCCCTCGATTCTCGCCCCGCGTAGTGTCGCGCGCATCCGCTCGATGCACAGCTCGCGCGTCTGATCCCAGCAGATGACCTTGGCGATCATCGGGTCGTAATGCGTCGAAACCACCGACCCGACCGTCACGCCGGTGTCAACGCGAATCCCCGGCCCGGACGGGAACTCCCACCGCGTGATCTCGCCCGGCGACGGCATGAAGCTTCGGTCGCCGTCGGCGGCGAGTATCCGGCACTCAATCGCGTGCCCGTTGAACCAGATCCCGCCCTGCTCGTGCTTGAGCTTCTGTCCATCCGCGATGCGGATCTGCTCGCGGACGATGTCGATGCCGGTGAGCATCTCCGTTACCGGGTGCTCCACCTGGACCCGAGCGTTCATCTCGATGAAGTAGAAGCGCCCGCGCGAGTCGAGCAGGAACTCGACGGTGCCGGCGTTGGTGTAGCCTGCCGCCTGCGCCGCACGCACCGCCGCCTCGCCCATCCGCCGGCGCAGAGCGCTGCTCACCGCCACGCAGGGCGACTCCTCGAGCAGCTTCTGATGGCGGTGCTGGATCGAGCACTCGCGCTCACCCAGGTGTACGCAGTTGCCGTGCGTGTCGGCGATGATCTGCACCTCAACGTGCCGCAGGTCCTCGAGGTACTTCTCGATGTAGAGCTGTCCGTTGCCGAACGCGTTCTTGGCTTCGGTGGCGGCCTGGCTGACCGCCTCCTTCATCTGCTCATCGTTGTGGATGATGCGGATGCCGCGCCCGCCGCCGCCACCGGCCGCCTTGACCATCACCGGGTAGGTGAGCTCGCGCGCGATCTCCCGCGCCTCGTCGGCATTCTGAATGCCGTCCTCGCTGCCGGGCACCACGGGGACGCCGTTCTCGCGCATGATATTGCGCGCCCTGGCCTTGTCACCCACGCGTGAGATGGCGTCGGCGCTCGGGCCGATGAAGGTGAGCTTGCAGCCATCCACCGCCTCGGCGAAGTTCGCGTCCTCGGAGAGGTTCCCGTAGCCGGGGTGGATGGCCTCGGCGCCGGTGACGACGGCCGCGGAGAGGATGTTGGCGGCGTTGAGGTAGCTCGAAGGGTTCGGCGCGGCGCCCACGCAGATGGCCTCGTCGGCGAGGCGTGTGTGCAACGCGCCGCGGTCGGCTTCGGAGTAGATCGCGACGGTTGCGATGCCCATCTCGCGGCAGGCCTGGATCACCCGGCAGGCGATCTCGCCGCGATTGGCCACCAGTATCTTCTCAAACATGTATTGGCTCCGTTATCATGTCGCTTCGTGAACGGCATGAGTTGGCTGACGGATGCCTCCTCCGCCTCGCCAGGACTGCGCTCCGCCAAGTCACGGAGAGGGGGCGGGGGGAGGTCCATCTCCACTGCTCTGCGACGCGTCCTACAACTGCTCGTGCCCGGGCGTCGTGCAGCGAATTTGTCCCGTCTGCGGATTGTACACGTAGGGCTTGCCGCTGACCGGGCACACCCCAAGCGGCGGCGCCGGGTTGAACTTCTCCGGGTAGCGATCGTTGTCGATCTGGAACATCTCGATCTCGCCGCGCAGATTCTTCAGGTTCGCCGCGCACTCCACCAGCTTCCCGCGCTCCATCGCCTGACCCGGCGTGGTCTTCGCGTTCAGCGTCCCCTCCCCGTCGCCCTTGCCCGAAAGCCCGTAGTAGCCCACCGCCAGCAGCGCAATGATCGCGACCACGATCAGAAGCTCGACCAGTACGAACCCGCGCCCCGCCCGCACCGTTCCTTCCATCATTCTCACCCTTCGCGGCGGATTGCGAACAGCCTGTCGCCGTACTGCACCGACTCGCCATCGTCCACCAGCACGTCCTCGATCACACCGGCCTTCGGTGCGACCACGTCCGTAAGCTTGCGCAGCGCCTCGATCGTGCCGATGACCTGCCCGGCGGAGACCTCGTCGCCAACCGCTACGATCGGCGGGTCCTCCGGCCCGCGGCCGTGATGGAAAAGCCCCACGAGGCCCGCGGTCACATACTCCAGGTCATCCGCCGGCTCCAGCGCAACCTGCCCCGCCTCGAACAGCCCCGCCCCGCGCTCCTCGGCGGACTCGCCGGCGGTCGCCGCATCAAGGGCGACGGGCGCGGGCGACACCGGCCGGCGCAGCACGCGAATCGCGCCTCCGTCGTCCTCGACCTCGATCTCAGCGGCCTGCGATGCGCTCAGCAGGTCGATCACCCGTTGCACAGCGTCGCGATCGATCGCCATAGGCTATCCCCTTCGCCCGCTTACTTATCCGCGCGGCTGACGTAGTTCCCTGAGCTCGTGTCCACCCGGATCATGTCGCCCTGGTTCACGAACAGCGGCACCTGCACCACAGCGCCACCCTCGATCGTCGAGGGCTTCGAGCCGCCCTGCGCCGTGTCGCCGCGCAGGCCCGGATCGGTCTGCACCACACGCCGCTCCACCGCCTTGGGCACCTCGATGTCCACGATCTTCCCATCGTAGAGGGCGAACTGAATGCTCTCGCCCTCCTTCAGCCACTTAACCTTGTCCCCCAGCGCGTCGCGGTCCAGCTCGCGCTGATCGTAGTCCTGCACATCCATGAAGACGTACCCGTCGCCGGTCGAGTAGAGGAACTGGAAGTCGCGCCGGTCCACGTGCGCGGTCTCGATGTTCTCGTTCGAGCGGAATGTCTTCAGAAAGATGTCGCCGTTCTCAATGTCTCGCAGCCGGGTGCGCACGATCGCGTCGCCGCGCGCCTGCTTGTGGTGCTCCGCGGATATGACCTGCAGCACACGTCCGTCGAGCTCGATCGTCAAGCCCGGCCTGAAGTCGTTCGGTGAAATCACTCTACGCCTGCCTCCTTTGACACCCTCCAACAACAACTCGGGCGGCCCAATCGCCGCCCTGCGGGGGTGCATTGTAGCCTATCAAATGCCCGGTCTTAAGTCAAAAGGCGGCAACGGAAGCAACGGATGAAACGGAAGCCACGACAGCAACGGCTACTTCAGCTACCTCAACTACTTCTGTAACTTCGGCTACTGCAGGTCGTAGGGCGACAACGTCAGGACCTCGGCGCCGTCTTCCGTCACCAGCACCAGCTCCTCGAGCCGCACACCGCCCCAGCCCTCGATGTACACCCCCGGCTCGATCGTCACCACCGCGCCCACCGGCACCTCATTCTCACTCTTCTGCCCGACCGTCGGCAACTCATGCACCTGCAGCCCCACCCCGTGCCCGAGGCCGTGCCCGAACTCGCGCTCGAAGCCCCGCTCGCGCAGCACCTCCCGCGCGATCGCGTCAATCTCGCGCCCCTCCATCCCCGGCCGCAGGCCCTCCAGCGCCGCCACCTGCGCCTCGCGCACCGCGAGCCAGACCTCCCGCTGCCGCTCGTCCGGCTCACCCACCATCACCGTGCGCGTGCAGTCCGAGCAGTAGCCCTCGACCTTGGCTCCCCAGTCTATGACGATCAGGTCGCCCTCAATGATCTCCCGCTCGCCCGGCCGCGCGTGCGGCTTCGCGCCGTTGGGGCCGGAGGCCATGATCGTCTCGAACGAGGGACCCTCCGCGCCGCCCAGCACCATCTGCCGGCGCAGCTCCTCCGCCGCCTCGCGCTCGGTCATTCCCGGCTCGATGCGCGCCCGCAGCTCCACGAACGCCGCGTCCGCGACCGCTGCCGCCCGCCGGATCAGCGCGACCTCGTCCGCGTCCTTCACCGCCCGCAGGTGCTTGATGCGATCGTCCAGCCCGACCGGCTCCGCGCCCTCCAGCGCCTCCTGCAGACGCTGGAAGCTCGCGTAGGTCACGTGGCCCGACTCGAAGCCCGCGCGCCCCGCCCCGCTCGCGTTGATGCGCGCGATCGCCTGCTCGAGGTGGCCACCGTCGGAGGCCGCCTCCAGCTCCGGCGCTTCCTCCGCCGCCTGCACCGTGTAGCGGCTGTCGGTGCACAGGAGCGCTCCGCGCTCGCCGAGCACCAGCAGGCCCTCGCCGGTGAAGCCGGTGAGCCAGCGCACGTTCGGCGCCGCGCTCACCAGCAGTGCATCCACCTCGGCCTCGGACATCCACTCGCGCACCGCCACGCGCCGCGCTTCGATCCGGTCCGGGCCCGTCATGAGCCCGCTCCCGCGTCCGCCTCGACGAGCGCCACGATCCCGCGCAGCGCCAGCAGATAGCTCTCCGCCCCCAGCCCGCCGATCACGCCGACGCAGGCCAGCGCGGTCATCGACCGATGCCGCCACTCCTCCCGCGCGAGGATGTTGCTCAGATGCACCTCGATCGCCGGGATCGACACCGCCTTGAGCGCGTCGTGGATCGCCACCGAGGTGTGCGTGTACCCGCCCGGGTTGATCACGATCCCATCCGCGTCGCAGCCCGCCTGCTGGATCGCGTCGATGATCGCGCCCTCGGAGTTGTGCTGGCTGATGCGCACCTCCACACCAAGCTCCGCCGCCAGCTCCTCGACGCGCTCGTCGATCCGCGCCATCGTCACCGTCCCGTAGACATCCGGCTCCCGCACTCCCAGCAGGTTCATGTTCGGCCCGTGGATCACCACTACCATCATCACTCATCACGCTCCTCAGCACGGCTCAGTCCGGCCTCCGCGCGCGCCTGCATCCGCTCAGCCTCAGCAACCTGCGTCTCATTCCACGTCCCGGCCAGCTTCAGAAGCTCCTCCCGTGAGCGCATCGCGCTTGCGTAGGAGCCTGTGAGCT
>JALGSW010000205.1 GCA_029821635.1 Candidatus Zipacnadia bacterium | reverse complement strand
GGGCTCATTATCAGGTCCATGCCCTCTCTGTTCGCCGCGCCGCGGGGCATGCCCCGCGGCAGGAGGACATTTCTACTTTGCCACAACCGGACATTATCACTTTGCCCCTACACGGGCCGTCGCGCAGTTGACCGCCGGGGGGGGAGGCGCTACACTGAAGCTTCACAGTCAGACGATCAGTCACCGGAGGCTTCGCCGTGGACTCGGACGCAACACGCCCATCCGTCGCTGGGAAGAGCCCGTTCCTGCTGCGCGAGCTGCTGCTTGCGCACGCCGCGCAGTCGGAGCGCGATGATCTCCCGCTGCTCGACGCTTCGCGCGGGGCCGCCAACTGGCAGCTCCGCCGCATTCTTAATGCCTGGCACGCGCTGGGCCTTTACGCCGCGTGGGCGCCTGCGACCCCGCCTGACGACGGCGAGGTCGCGCTCGCGCTCGACCCGCACGAGCCGCACGCACGGCGCTTCGCGGAGTTCGCGGCCTCGATCGGCGGCGCAGCCGAGGGGCTGCGGATGGGCTGCGAGCTGCTCTCCGCCACGTGGGAGTGGTTGGCCGAGGAGGTCCTGCCCGACCGCTCGCGCGATAGCATTGTCTATCAGTTCGCGGAGGCGATCGCCGGCCGCGCGTACGCGACTCCGCCAACGCTCGACTTCGTCCAGCCGATCCTGACGCGCTACCTCGCGCCGCTGCTGTTCGGTGGCGACGAGGATCTGGCCGGTCAGTTCGATGTGATCGGCTGCGAGGGCGCGACCACCGGAATCGCGATGGTCGCCGCCACGCTCGGTCGCAACCACATCGTGCGGCCCGGCGATCGCGTGGCCGTCTGGTGGCCGACCTACGAGCCGCTGCGCGACCTCGTCGAGTGCCAGCTCGGCTGCGAGGTCGTGCCGATCCGGCGCGATCCGGCGGCCGGCTGGGCCGCGATCCCACAGGAGCTGGAGAAGCTGCAGGACCCGACGATCCGGCTCGCCATCATCGTCTCTCCGGGGAATCCGGTGCCGCTCACGACCGATCCGGGCAGCCTCGACGCGCTGGAACGCGCGGTTGCGGCGAACCCGGGGCTGCTGATCATCGCCGACTACGTCTACGCGCACTTCCTTGACCGGCCGGTGGAGACCGAGCTGGCGCGGCTGCCGCGCAACACTATCGGCGTCTACTCCGTCTCGAAGGACTTCGGGCTGGCCGGGGCGCGGCTCGGGGTGGTGCTGATGCACCCCGACGGCGCGGCGCAGCGCGCGTTGGCGGGCCTCACCGGCGACGACCGCACCTGCGCGGATGCCCGTTACGAGCGCCGCGCGATGGCGCCGGCAGAGATGGCTCTGTCCGCGCGCGTGATCGCCGACAGCCGCGGCGTGAGCTTCACTCACATGAGCGGGATCTCCACACCGCTGCAGGCGCTGGTGTGCCTGTGCGCGGCGTATGATCTGATCGATCCGGAGAGCGAGCGCTACTTCGAGTGGGTGCGTGGGGTGCTGGCGGACCGCTTGGATGCGCTCTACGAGGGCCTTGGACTGCCGAGACCGGTGTGGGCCGACGGCCCGAGCAGCCGCTACGCGACCGTGATCGACCTGTGCGAGGTGGCGCACGCGCGAGGCGGCGCGGAACTTGCGGAGGCGCTGGAGTGTCGAGACGTTTGGGAGCTGATGGTGACGCTTGCGCGCGACTGGAAGGTGATCCTCACCCCGGCGGAGGCGTTCGGCGCGGGGGAGTGGTCGGTGCGCGCGTGCTTCCCATCGGTGAACGCCGAGCAGGTTCACGAACTCGGGCAGAGAGTGGCGGATGCGGTGGAGGCGTTCGCGCGGAGCTGACGGCAACGGCAACGGGCCGGCAGCCCGTCCCACAAACGGCTGACGGCGCGTGGGCAGGCCCGTGGCACGGACACTCCTGTCCGTGCACCCCGAGCACGCGTCTCATTGGCGCGAGGACAGTGCGTTTGGTATAATCGGTGCAGGCCAGGAGGCGGTCAGGCTGGCTTTCCTGCGGCGGGTCGAGGACGCGCTGGCGTCGGTGATCGACGGCGGGCTGGCACGCCTCGACGGCAGCGGGGTGCATCCGCTGGAGATCGCCCGGCGTCTGCAGACGGAGATGACGGAGAGCCGGCTGCTGGGGATGGAAATGCCCTACGTGCCGAACCGGTACACGGTGCGGCTGGGTGACCGCGACGTCGCGACGATGGGCGAGCTGGCCGACGAGATCGGCGAGCAGATCGCGCGGCAGCTCGAGGACCATGCGGCCGAGCAGGGCTGGGCGTTCGGCGACGCGGTGCGGGTGTGGATCGAGGGCGGCGGCCGCGACGGGCGGATCGCCGTCACGCATACGCTTGATGAGAGCGCGCCGGGGGCGCGGCTGCAGGTGATGGCCGGACAGCCCGGCGGCGAGAGTTTCGAGGTGGGGCAGCGGGCGGTGATCGGCCGCGACCCGGACTGCGAGGTCATCCTGCAGGAGGCGGCGGTCTCGCGCCGTCACGCGGAGATTGACTGGACCTACCTGGGCTACGTGGTGCGCGACCTGGGGAGCAGCAACGGGACGTTCGTGAATGCCGCCGAGGTGGGCGAAGCGGTGCTGCAGGAGGGCGACCTGATCGAAGTCGGCCTTGTGCAGATGCGCTTCCGAGGGCCGAGGTAGCAGGACGCGTGCGGCGAGCGCGGGTGGTTCGGAGGCGCACACACACGCAACGTGTCCGGCTATGAGACGCGCGTCCTGATGGACGCTGGAGGTGCTTCGTTGGACCTGAGCATTATTCTGACCGTCGGCAAGTACGCGATCATTGTCGCGCTCTACGCGTTCGTGCTGGTGGTTTTCCGCGGGATCATGTCCCAACTCGCCACCGAGTCCAGGCGTGGCCAGCAGGTCGCGACGGGCGCGCGGACGCGTTCCGAGCGGTCCATGCGCTCGCGACCGCCTGCTCGCCCGGCCGTCGCGCCGAGGGTCATCCTCGAACCGGAGCCTCAGCCCGAGCCGCAGAGCGCCCCCGAGCCCCCGCCCGAGCCGCCCGCGGAGCCCGAGCCGGTGCCGGCGCCCGAGCCAGAGGCGCCGGCGCCGCAGTTGGAGGCCCGGCCCGAACCGGAGCCGCGGACCGAACCTGAGCCTGCTCCGACCATCTCTGATCGTGCGCAGCCACCCGAGCTGGCGGCCGCGAAGATCGACCTGCTCGCGGAGCTGCAGGCCGAGGACGAACCGGAGCCAGTCTCCGAGCCCGAGCCCGTGCGGGCCTCCGGAGCCGCGGGGCTGCTGGTGATCGAGAGCGTGGACGAGACGCTCGCGGTCGCCGAGACCGTTCCGCTGAGCGCGGCGGTGACCATCGGGCGCTCCGATGAGAACTCCCTGCAGGTCTTCGATCGCTTCATCTCCAGCCGTCACGTCCTCATCTGCCTGCGCGACGGCCGGCGGATCCTGGTGGACCGCGGCTCGACGAACGGGACCTTCGTCAACGGGCAGCGCGTCGAAGAAGAGGTCGAGCTTTCCGACGGCGACCGCATCGCGATGGGGAACACGGTGCTGGAGTACCACGCGGGCTGAGCCCGCCGGGCAGCAGACCCCTGAGGTGACAGTCATCCGACACAGCCGCCGCACCGAACTTCTTCTGCTGCTCTTCGCTGCGCTGATCGTGGGCGTGGGCGGCGTGCTGGTATGCCTGGGCATGGACCTGCCGCTCGTGCAGGCCGCGCGCGGCTTGGGGGTAGTGGGCGCGATCATGGCGGCGGCGATGATGCTCGACCTCGCCGACCCGCGGCGCGACCGATGGCTGCTGCCGATCGTCGCGGTGCTCGCGGGCCTCGGCTTCCTTATGCTCTGGCAACTCGACGGCCGCCAGGCGTCGCGACAGCTCGTCTGGATGGTCGCCGGATCGGGCGTCATGGTGGCGGTCTACTATCTGATCGAGGACGTCCGCGATCTCGCCCGGCTCAAGTACACCAGCGGCCTGCTGGCGCTCGCCCTCGTTGGGGTCACGCTCGCGTTCGGCGTGGAGAAGGGTGGCGCGCGGCTGTGGCTGGATGTCGGTGGGCTGATCTCTTTCCAGCCGACGGAGCTCGTGAAGGTGCTCATGTGCGTGTTCCTCGCCGGCTACATCGCCGAGCGGCAGGAGCTGCTCCGCGAGGACACCCGCAAGGTCGCGGGCTTCCAGATGCCCCGTCTGCGTCACATCGCGCCGCTGATGCTGATGGTCATCTTCGCGCTGGCGATCTTCGTCGGGCAGCGCGACCTCGGCGCAGCGGTCCTCTTCTTCGGCCTCTTCGTGGCGATGACGTACATGGCCACCGGGCGAAAGGCCTACTCGGTGATCGCGCTGGTGTTCTTCGCCGGCGGCGCTGCGGCGGCATACATGACCTTCCCGCACGTGGCGACGCGCGTTGACATGTGGCTCAACCCGTGGAGCGAGCCGGTGGATCGCGGCTATCAGATCCTGCAGGGCCTCTTCGCGCTTGCGGAGGGCGGGCTGGTCGGGACCGGCTTCGCAACCGGCGGCGGGGCGACTATCCCCGCGGCCACGACCGACCTGATCTTCGCGGTGTGGGCGCAGCAGCTCGGGCTGGCGGGCGCGGTTGCGATGGTGCTGCTCTTCGCGCTGGCGGCGCATCGATCGTTCTCCATCGCCTGGCAGGCCACGGACAGCTTCGGCGCGCTGCTCGCGGCGGGCCTGGCCGTCGTCTTCTCGCTGCAGGCGTTGGTCATCATCGGCGGGGTGACGAAGCTGATCCCGCTCACGGGCATCACGCTGCCCTTCGTGAGCTACGGTGGCACGTCGGTGATCGTGAACTTCATCGCGCTCGCGCTGCTGATGGCCGTCTCGCGTGACTGCATGCCGGCGCGCGCGCGCGACGGGGGCGAGCGATGAACGCGCGGGAGATGAGCCGTAACATCCGGCGCGTAGCGATGATCCCGGCGGTGGGCTTCGCGCTACTGTGCGTCTTCCTAGGCTACTGGCAGGTCTACAAGGCCCCGGAGCTGCGCGCCGACGAGTACAACACGCGCGCGCGCGACCGGCTGGCGAAGATCGAACCGGGGCGCGTGCTGGACAGTGGCGGCGCCCCGCTGCTCGGCACCTCGCGCGAGGGCGGCAAGTGGCAGCGAACATACCCGGAGGGCGAATCGGTCTGTCACATCACCGGGTACAACGATCGCAGCGGCGTTCAGAAGAGCCTGCGCGATGCGCTGCTGGGGATCGGGCGCTACGAGAGCCCGTGGGCGGAGTTCGCCGAGGGCCCGACGCGGGGCAACGACGTGACGCTTACGGTGGATCTCGATGCTCAGGAGATCGGCACGCGGCTGCTGCGCGGCGAGCGCGGGGCCGTCGTGGCGCTCGATGCGCGCACCGGAGCGGTGCTCGCGCTGGTGAGCGCGCCGGGGTATGAGCCCGAGGGGCTCGTTGACAGCGAGTGGGATTTCCAGATGTTCCAGAACGATCCGGGGAAGCCCGAAATCGATCGGGCGCTGCAGGGCGTCTATCCCCCCGGCTCCGTGATGAAGATACTGACCGCCGCGGCGGTGATGGACCTCGGCCGCGTCGACCGCGAGACGGAGTTCGAATGCGATGGGGAGTATGAGATCGACGGAGCGACGATCACCTGCCCCCGCGCGCACGGCACAGTCACGCTCGACGAGGCGCTGCAGGTCTCATGCAACACGACCTTCGCCAGGCTTGGGCGCTACATCGCCGCCGACGAGTTCGTGGACTACATGAACCGCTTCCACCTGCTCGGCGGCGCCGACCTGCCGCTTCCCTCGTCGAAGGGCAGAGTGGGGGATTTCACCGGTGCGAACCGCGATGTGCTGCTGGCGGAGAGCCTCTTCGGCCAGGGCGAGACGCTGGTGACGCCGCTTGCGATCGCGCGCATGACGCTGGCGATCGCGCACGGTGGCACGGTGCTTGCGCCCTACCTGGTGGAGCGGATCAGCGCGCCGTCGGGCGCGTCGCTGTACGCAGCACAGCCGAAGGAGCTCGGGCAGGCGGTAAGCGCCGAGACGGCCGCCAGCGTGGCAGGGATGATGGCGAACGTCGTGGAAGAGGGAACTGGCGGTGTCGTGGCGCTCAGCGGGGTCGACGTGGCCGCGAAGACCGGGTCGGCGGAGAATCCGCACGGTCAGGCGCACTCGTGGTTCACGGCCTTCGCCCCGGCGGACAACCCGCAGGTGGTCGTGACGGTTGTCGTGGAGAACGCGGGCGCGGGCTCGGAGGCCGCCGGACCGATCGTACGCCAGATGCTGGTCTATCTGCTGGGCAATACCGGGGCCATTTGATGGGCCGGCTCGAGGCACTGCGCGGGCCGACTTGAGATGCTCCGCATCTCCGGTGCTCATAGACGACATGCGCGCCTCAGGCAGCCCTTCCGTACGGCACCGGGGCGATCTGAGGCGGCCGTCCTTGCAGTTCAGCACCCAGTCGCGTGATCCGAGGTGAGAGATCAGTGGAGGGTAGCCTGATAGCCGACCGTTACCGCGTCGATCACCTGATCGGTGAGGGTGGCGTCGCGCTCGTATACCGGGGCACCGACGAGACCCTCGACCGGCGTGTGGCGATCAAGGTCCTGCGCTCGGAGCTCAGCGACCGGCAGGACGTGGTCGCGCGCTTCCGGCGCGAGGCGCATGACGCCGCGAAGCTCAACCACCCGAACGTCGTCCAGATCTACGACACCGGCGTGGACGATGGCAGATACTACATCGTGATGGAGTACCTCCCCGAGCTCAATCTCAAGGAGATCATCAAGCGCTACGCGCCGCTCCCGCTCGACAAGGTGGTCGAGGTTGGGACCGCGTGCTGCGATGCGCTGTCGTT